>CAXUFI010000455.1:0-2004 GCA_964250245.1 uncultured bacterium | reverse complement strand
GCTGTTAATGCGCGCGGCCTCGAGTCGTCGGCAGGAGTGGCAAGTGGTACGGGGCGAGCGGCTAAAGACGGCGCTTAGCGACCTATTCGGGTTTTCATCTTTTAATCCGGGTCAGGAAGAAGTCATCGGGCGAGTGCTCGCCGGTCAGGATACACTTGCCATTCTCGCGACGGGAGCGGGCAAGAGCCTCTGTTATCAGCTGCCCGCGCTGCTTCTGGACGGAACGACGATCGTCGTGAGTCCGCTGATCGCGCTCATGAAAGATCAGCTCGATATGCTGGCCGAGCGCGGCTTCACGAACAACGTCGCGCTCAATTCGACGCTCGGAGAAGATAAGGAAACGGCCGCGCGCGAGCGCATCGCCAAAGGTGAAGTGAAGATCGTCTTCGTTACGCCCGAGAAGCTCGAAGACGAGCAATTCGTCGCGATGCTTAAGAGCATCGAAGTTCCGCTATTCGTCGTCGATGAAGCGCATTGCATCAGCCAATGGGGCCACGATTTCCGCCCGGCGTACCTCGCGCTCGGGCAAGTTATTACGGAGCTCGGGAGTCCGACGGTTCTCGCCTTGACGGCGACGGCCACACCCGCCGTGCGCGAAGACATCCTAGCGCAGTTGGGGATCCCGGACACGAAGACGATCGTGAAGGGCTTCGACCGGCCCAACCTGCGTTACGAGGTGCTGCGCGCCGATAACGAGGCCGCCAAACTCAAGACGCTCAAACGGCTATTCGAGCAGGGACTCGACGGCACGGGTATCATCTACACGGCGACGATCAAAAACGCGCTCGAAGTACAAAAATACCTGCACGATTCGCTCGATCTGCCGGCCGCCGTCTATCATTCGAAGCTGCAGAAGGACGACCGCGTCTCGGTGCACGAGCTCTTCATGTCCGAAGCGATTCGGGCGGTCGTCGCGACCAATGCGTTCGGCCTCGGCATCGATAAGTCCAACATCCGGTTCGTCGTGCACTACGACCTGCCCGGCTCGGTCGAAGCGTATA
Source organism: uncultured bacterium (assembly GCA_964250245.1). Classification (GTDB taxonomy): domain Bacteria; phylum Vulcanimicrobiota; class Vulcanimicrobiia; order Vulcanimicrobiales; family Vulcanimicrobiaceae; genus CAXTIY01. Next base: position 1,003 of record CAXUFI010000455.1, on the reverse strand, counting down.
CGCAGGAGGCCGGGCGCGCGGGGCGCGACGGCGACTTGTCGCGCTGCATCCTGCTGTACCGGATGAGCGATACGCGCGTGCAGAATTACTTTCTCACCGGCAAGTATCCCGACGTCGAAGACGTGCAGAAAGTTTTCGGGACGCTCGAGTACTTCGGCGGCCAGGAAGACGGCGTCTCGCTCGCGGACCTGCGTAAAATCTCGCAGCTTCCGCTGACGAAGCTTAAAGTCGTGTTGGCGTTGCTGAAGAAAGCCGGCTTCATCGAGATGCGCTCGAAGGCGCGCTACGGGCTCACGTCCGAAGCGCTCAAGAATCGCGAACTCGTGTTAAATCTGACGAATTACGATACGAAGAAATCGTACGACCAGTCGAAACTCGCGATGATGCTGCAATACGCCGAGACGCGCAGTTGCCGCCGGAAATTCATCTTGAATTATTTCGGTGAGGAGTTTCCTGCCGAGATCTGCGGACAATGCGACAACTGCTTGCGGGCAGTTGCCCCGACGGCGCTCGAAGCGCGTTCCACGAGCGGCTACAAGATCGCCGACGTCGTCTCGCATCCGAAATTCGGGCAAGGCACGGTCGAACGCGCGGAGAAAGACCTGGTAACGGTGTTATTCCCGAGCGTCGGCTATAAAACGCTACTCGCCACGGCGGTCCATCGCGAAGCACAGATCGCTTAAGCTCCCCTAGGAGACCGATTGAAGCTACGCGCGTTGCTGCGCCGCTTCGGAGCCCTGCCGGCTTTTTCGATCGTGGCGGCCGTCGTTATCGCCGCCTCGCATGCCGCCCGCGCGCAAACGCAGCCGCCGGCTTCGGCTGTTCCCGCAACGCCGGTACGACCCGCAACGCCCGGAGGCTCCCCAACTCCCGTAGGCTCCGCAACGCCGGTGGCGGCGACACGGCCCAGCACATTGAGGCGCTCCGGGGCTTGCTCTTCGACCTGCAGGGCGTCGTCGATCTCAACGTCACGCAGATCAAGAATAAGGACAATTATTATCCC
>CAXUFI010000454.1:0-2007 GCA_964250245.1 uncultured bacterium | reverse complement strand
GGGGCGCGCGCCTGGCGCGCGCGCGCCGGCCACCGCGGCGGCCGGAAAATCGCTCGGAAACGCGTACGTCGTAACGGTTTGCGTGACGGCGGCGGCCGCGGCTGCATGCGAGGCCGGCGGTATCGTCGCCGCGGCCTGGTCTCCGTTGGAGCAACCTGCGGCGAAGATGCAACAGAACACTAGCGCGAAGACGCTCTGCGAACGCATCGTTGCTACTTTCAAAAAGAGTGTAAGAGGAAGCACCTAATTGAGAGGGGACTCGATTAGGCTCGCTCCATCTTGGCGGAAAATTTACGCTAACGCTAGACTTCGGCAGTCGATAATATTAGATCGGGTCGACGGTATCTGTTGCTAATACATCTCGTCGGGCTCTGAAATTACCGGTACGGCGCTTCGAGGCCGGGCGGCCGTGAGACTGACGGCCGGGCCCACCGTAATCGCTACGGTCCTAAACGAATCGCGGGCCCGTCGTCGCGGAACACGCCGAGTATTTCGCTCGCTCGTCCGGATGACGCCGGCGCTCACGACCGTCGTCCTCCGGAAGGCGCGGCGGCTCCGCCGCCGACGACGCGGTTATCGCGTCTGGGCCTGCGCCACGGTTTCGTCGAGCGCCCCGCGGTCGCGGGCCGGCTCGGCATAAACGCAAGACGGCGATCTCGCGTTACGTACGCTCGACAGGCTCTCGCTCGTCGCACGTACGCTCCCTAACGGGAATCTCAGCCCGGGTCGGCTTCGAGCGCAGCTACGTAAGGGCTTCCGCGACCGCACCCGTCTCGCCGAGCACCGCGAGCACGCGCTCGTGCAGCGCTTCGATCATGCTCGCGCGATCGTCGATGACGACGCTGTCGCCGAAACTCGACGTGACGATGCCGAACGTAAACGGTGAGGCTGCCGGCGGATGCACCACGCGCGGCTCGCCCGGCAACTCGTCGAGGTACGCGCGCGCGGCCGGCGCGTCGAGCAGATCGCGCGTGACGACGCGGATCGTTTCGCGAACGAGCGGGAAGTCCGGGTCCGCTTCGAAGAGGCGCGCGAAGATCTTATCGCTATTCCAGCGCAGGCCGCTGCGGCGCAGCGTTTTCCCGCCGGCGCGCCGCAGCACGAGCAGCCCCGTATTCGCGACGTAGCGAAAGTGCGCGCGAAGGAGATGCGAACCACGCAAGCCTTCGAGCAGATCGCGATCGAAATCGCGCGCGTGCAATAAGCCGGCCCAGAGCGCATCGGGCAGCGTCTTGCCCGCCGGCAGCGCGATCAGGAACCCGTTATCGTCGGTCGTAATCTGCGTGTTGACGCGCGCCGTGCGAAAGAGCCGCGCGCCGACGATCCGCGCCAGCGCTTCGTTCGCGCGCCGGCCCGCGCACGTGTGATACACGGCGGTCTGCTTGCGATCCATGCGGTAGATCTCGATGAGCGCTTCGCCCGGTGCGGGCACGGCCGAAATCGCCATCTGCTGCGCGATGTAGCGCAGCGCGTGTTGCGCTTCGACGGGGCCGAGTGCGTATTGCTGCGCGAGCCACGCGAGCGTCGCCCCCGGACCGTCCCGCGGCACGCGCTCGGCGATCGCGTGACGCAGAACGGCGATTTCGCGCGACAGCACGCTCGGCACGCCCTTGATGTGCGAACTCCACGTCGGCACGTTGGGCCGCCCGGCGAACGCTTCGACGGTGACGCCGGCGGCCCGCACCTCTTTGACGCGAAACGTCCGGCCGGAGAGCAGCATGATGTCGCCCTCGCGCAGGCTCGCGACGAACGTTTCCTCGAGCTTCCCGATCGCGCCGCCGCCGCGGATCCCCACGGAGACCTGCGACTCGTCGGGGATCGTGCCGACGTTTTCGAAGAAGGCGGAGCACACGTCGCGGCCGAGGCCGTAGATCGCGACGTCGTCCGCGCCGAGGCGCCGTACGTGCGCCTCATCGCTGCCGACGCCGCCGCCCGCGAGATAGGCCACGCAGCCGCGGACGTCGCCCTCGGTGAGCGTGCGGTAGGGCGCCGCGCGCCGGGCGAGCG
>CAXUFI010000453.1:0-2011 GCA_964250245.1 uncultured bacterium | reverse complement strand
CTAGCTTCCGACTTACCGTGAGGCCTCGTACACCACTCCCTGGGACGCGATCGCAGCCCCGAATCCAACGGCATGGCCGAGTCATTCGTGAAGACATTCAAACGCGACTACGTGCGCTGTAACCCAAGACCCGATGCACGAACCGTGCTTAGTCAGCTCGATTCTTGGTTCGAAGACTACAACAGCTCACATCCGCATTGCGCGCTCAAAATGCTCTCGCCGCGCGAGTTTATCAACGCCAACTTATTACTCGCTGCGGGTCCGGTTTGATGGGGGCATCTCCACACGCAGCACTGGAGATAAGCCGGACACGTCGGTAAGGTAGCTGTTCCGAGACGCGCACGGATCTGCTAGATATCCTGACTGGACTCATTTCGCGATGGCGCCGATAATGCAATGTTATCGGCGCAAACAAGCGGCAATAAGCGCTCGGACGAAGTGATTCGATTACTGCGCTATCGAGCCGGCAGGTTTAAAAAGAGCGACTCTAGCCTCCCGTCTCGATCAATAACCGCTTGATGCAGCTAAATGGGGAAAGCTCACAGTAAACGCGCGCCGCTTTTAATGAACGCTACGCTACTGCCGTTGCATGCGCACAACTTGCAGAGCTATCGCGCATATGATCGAAACCGCCGCCAGCAGCGTGCCAACGGTTCGCGAACGCTCTAATGCAAGCAAGCCGAGTACCAGAACCGAGCCGCAAGCAAGCCAAAGCAGCGATTTCTCTTTCATGTTGCTCCAATGCTACAATTACAGATCAAAAAACATGCCGAATAAGGCGCCACCCATTAGTACGCAAGCGATAGCAAATCCGAGCGGCGTGATAGCAAAGCCGATCTCTGCAAGGGCCGCGATCCCTCCGACCACACCCGTCATTCCTACCCCCAAAGCAACCCCTTGGCCTTTGGTGATCAAGGGGCACGGCTTACCATCTCTACAGCCACCGCCACTGCCGCCCGATCCGTATGGGACAGCCTGCGATTTTGATACATTTATGTAAACGCCGTCAAAGTTTGCAGCGCCGTTCGCGTAATTCGTGTTTCCCGTGGCCTTGGTAGAACCAATACTATAATTCGCCGTAGAGCTAGATGTAGGCGTTACTGTACTATTAAACGCTTTCACCGGACTATTCGGTGCTGTTAGAGACGTATTGACGGAAGAATAACCGAGGGCGGCAGTCGTAAAATAGGATACGGTGTCGTCAACGGTTACCGAAGAGATGACCTTTGCTGCGCTACCATGAGCTGAATAGCTTAGAGTCACGGAAGTAGCGTACTGAGCGACCGTAAACGTTACGCCGCTGCTGTCAGTATAGGAGCTACTCCATGAAGGGGTAGTGGCGTCCGGACTGATCGATTTTGCAGCGACGAGTCGTCTGGTATCCGAGGTATTCGACAATGCGCCACCTGGTACCACCAAACCGCTTCCCGCTGAGCATCCCGTCGCAGATAAAAGGCCAATACCGGCCAATCCTTTAAGCAGGTCCGTTCTGGTGAAATTCGGACCCATTTCAGTACGCAACATAAAGCTCCTTAATAAAAGAAGAATCGTACAAAAATCAACCAACTGTGACGTTCAGCTCGTCGATGCGTGCCGATTAGGCGTGCGCGACGAAACCTCTTTCTCAACCCGTATAGAATCGGGGCGGAGGCGTTGTTTGTTTGGCTTAAGCAAGCTGCGCACCCCAGACGCTTCGTGCGCAGCAATTGGTGCCACTACTGCCCGACCTGAGGGTCTCGCGCAACGCCATCCGCATACTGGCTCTTCCGGCAACTCGATTCCGACGCAGCACCAATGCACGCGCCGAGGCAGTTGAACCTGTCAGTTCGTCGTGTCGCTCGATTGCAGATCGCAGAAGTGGCAGTCGCCTTGCGCTTCGCCGGTTCCTCAGACTTCTGGGGTCTTTCGTTTTAACCAAGGATCGCGCCCCAGGGAGTGGTGTACGAGACGGTAGGGAAAATTGGAAGCGGCCACCGTGGCTTTCGGCGAAGGTTGTTTTTGCAAAGAAACA
>CAXUFI010000452.1:0-2028 GCA_964250245.1 uncultured bacterium | reverse complement strand
GCTTCGGGGTAGCGCAACCGCACGTCGCTCTTGGTCGGGTGCACGTTGGGATCGACGTGATCGGGCGGCAGGTCGAGAAACAGCACCCCGAACGGCTGGCGGCCGGCGAGCGCATACGTCGCATACGCCGCGCTCCAGGCGCCGGCGAGCAGCGTCGAGCGCAGCAGGCGGTCGTTCACACGAAGAGCAATTGCATGCGCCGGTCGCCGCGGTCGTTACCGGGACGGCTGATGAAACCGCACACGCTCGTCGCGCCGAGCGTGTGCGCTTCGATCGCCGTAAGCGCCGGCGCCGCATTGCCGAAGACGTGCGCCAGCCGTTCGTCGAGCGACGGCGTCGCGCGGAAGGCGAACGTCGGCCGGCCGTCGTGAGCGAGCGTGAACGCGACGGCGGGGTACGCGAGCGCGAGCGTCGCGAGAAACGACGCGATGCGCGCGAACTCGGCCGCGGGCGACCGCACGTATTCCCGGCGCACCGGCACGTTCGCGAACAGACCCTCGACGACGACGCGCGTCCCCGGCGCGGCCGCGATCGCGACCGCCGGAGAAACCTGCGTCCCGTGCGCGTCGACCCGGTAACCGACGTCGCTCGCGGCGACGCGCGAGATCAGGCGCACGCGGGCGACCGCCGCGATGCTCGCGAGCCCTTCGCCGCGGAAGCCGAGCGTTGCGATGCGCGCGAGATCGGTGGCCCGCTCGAGCTTACTCGTCGCATGGCGGGCGAAGGCGACCGGCATATCGACGGGCGGGATCCCGCAACCGTCGTCGACGACTTCGATCGTTTCCAGTCCGCCGCGCGTTACGGCGACGCCGATGCGACGGGCGCCCGCGTCCAGCGCGTTTTCGACCAGTTCCTTGACGACCGATAGCGGACGCTCGACGACTTCGCCCGCCGCGATCGCTCCGACCGTCGTCGCATCGAGCAGACGGATCACGCCGCGCGCGGTACGGCGATCGTAAACCGGCAGCCGGCGCCGGGCGAACTCACGACCGTTAATTCGCCGCCGGCGCGCTCGACCGCGCGTCTGGCGATGGCGAGTCCGAGCCCGAACCCTTCCGCGTCGCCGCTCCGCTCGCGGCCGCGGTAGAAGCGATCGAAGACGCGGCTCTGTTCCTCGATGGCGATCCCCGGCCCCGTGTCCGAAACGTCGACGAGCACGCGCTTTCCTTCGGCACGAACGCTCACGTCGACGATCGATTCCGGCGCGTATTTCAGCGCATTCTCGACGAGATTGCCGACCGCATCGTACAGTTCGGCTTCGTCGCCGAGCACGAGTGCCTCGTCGCCACGTTCCACGCGCACCTCACGATCGGCATGGATCGTGTGCGCCGCGAGCGCGACTTTCGAGGCGACCTCCGTTAAGTCGACGGTCGTGCGTTCGCGCGCGAGCGACGGCGGATTCTCCAGCCGTGCGAGCAGGATCAATTTCTCGATGAGCGCGCGCATGCGCCGGCTTTCGGCGAGCATCGTATCGAAGATCCGTCCGTTGCCGGCCTCGGCGTTCGGCCGCCGGCGCAGTACGTCGACGTACCCCATGATCACCGTCAACGGCGTTCGCAACTCGTGGCCGGCGTCGGCGACGAAATAGCGCATCTGCAATTCGGCCGCCCGCCGTTCCTCGAAGGCGGCGCTCACCTGCGCGGCCGCCGCATTGTACGCGTTTACGAGTTCGCCGATCTCGTTGCGTTCCATACTTCGAATCGGGCGCGGCGTGAAATCGCCTTCGCCGAAACGCTTGAGCGATTCCGTCGTTTGCACGAGCGGCCGCAGCGCCTGCCCCGCGATATAGCGTCCCAAGAGCCACGCGGCGAGCACGACGAACGCCCCGACCGGCAGCATCGCGATCCAGAACTGATTGATCGCCGCCGCGAGCGGACGCGGATCGGGCTCGATCGTCACGTGGCCGCCGCTCACACCGATGACGACCGGCTCGAAGCGGAGCACGGCGTTGAGACCGAGCGGGAAGGGTGGCATGCGTTCGTACTGCCGCCACGCCGGCGGCCACGTTCCCCTCGATGCTCCCCGTGG
>CAXUFI010000451.1:0-2028 GCA_964250245.1 uncultured bacterium | reverse complement strand
CCGCAGGCGGCGGCATGACGCGCGAGCCGCTGCGCCTCGGGATCGCCGCCGAGATCGCCGGCGGCGGGGCCGCCCGCGACGACGAGTTCGACGTCGGGCACGTCGCGCAGCGCCGTAATGGTGTCGGCGACGCCTTTACGCTCGACGAGCCGGCTCAGCGTCAGAGCGCGAAACGGCCGGCGCCGCGGCAAGGTAAACGGGCGTCCGCCGTTCTCGAAGAAGGCCACGTCGACGCCGCACGGCACGATCTTGAGCCGGCGGGGATCGGCGCCGAGCCGGCAGAGCTCGAAGATTTCGCTGCTCGAGGTCGCGACGATCCGGTCGGCTTCACGCATGATCCGCGACTCCTGCGCGATCCGGTGCCCCGGACTCGTATCGGCCGCGCCCTGCATGCGGCGTTTCTCGCTTCCGAGCGCATGAAAGGTCTGGACGACGGCGATGCCGAGCGGCTTCGCCGCCGCGAGCGCAGCCGAGGCGGACATCCAGAAGTGCGCGTGGACGACGTCGGGCGGCTCGGCGCTGAAGTCGGTCCGCAACCGCCGCGCGAACTCGTCCATGTACTGCCAAAGGTCGTCTTTCGGGATCGCGTACGGCGGCCCGGCTTCGACATGGACGACGACGACGCCGGAGGGCATGATGACTTGCGGCCGCAGCCGCGGGTCGTCGCGGCGCGTGTAGACCGTCACGAAGTTGCCGGCGCGCACCAGCGCCGCCGAAAGTTCCGCCACGTGCACGTTTTGGCCGCCGGCGTCGACGCCGCCAAGAACCGCGAGGGGACTCGCATGTTCGGACACCATGGCTATGTTCACGCGATCATCTCCCTCGGGGTGGGGCGTTCGAGGCCGAGCGCCGCGAGCGCCGCGACGACCTCAGCGATGCCGACGCCGCCCGTGCAGGGCTGTCCGGCGTAGGGGCAGGTCCGGGCGCGGCAGCCCGCGCAGGCGATCCCGTGGTCGCCGAGCAGCACGTGCGGCACGCGGTACGGCGCGAAGCGCGCGGGCAGGATCGTCGGTGCGAAAATGGACACGACGGGCGTGCCGACGGCCGACGCGACGTGAATCCCCGCCGTGTTACCCACGACGAGCGCCGCCGCGTCGCGGACGACGGCGGCGAACTCGGCGAAGGTCGTGCGGCCCGCGAGCTCGAGGGCACCCGAGTCGCCCGCGACTTCCCGGGCGAGTTCCGTCTCGGGCGCGCTTCCCAGGACGACGACCGCGTGACCGTCGTCGCGCAGGCGAGCGACGAGGGCGCGCATTTTGGCGGGCGACCAGGCCCGGGCGGGGACGGTCGCTCCCGGTTGCACGGCGACGTAGCGCCGCGGCAGCCCGGGCAGCGACGGCGGCAGCTTCACGTAAGCGAGCCGGCCGTCGTCGCCCGAAGGCAGCTCGAATCCGCGTGCGGCGACGAGCGCGAGAGCTCGCTCGGCTTCGTGCAACCCGTCGTCGACGTTCACGCGCGTATCGAGCAGCGAGCCCGGATAGTCGACGCTGATGGCCGCGATCCGGCGGAGGCCGGCGAGCCGCAGCAAGAGCGCCGCCGGTAACGGACTCTGGTGAAACGACGTAAAGATGAAGGCTTCATCCGCGGCGCAGGCCGCGTAGGCGGCGACGTCGGCGGCGATGCGCTCGCTCGAAATCGGAGCGGGAACTCCCTCGATCCAATCGGCGCGCCGAACGATCACCTCGGCGACGCCGGGCAATAAGCGGGCCGCACCTTCTCCCGAAGGCCCGCAAACCAGCGTCACGCGGCCGCGCGCCGCCAACGCCCGGAGCGCCGGGCCTTGTAAGGTGACGTCGCCGTTATTGTCTTGACGCAGCGCGAGCAGCCGCACTACGCCGCGCCGCTCAGGATGAGTTCGACGGCCTGACCCAGATCGCGCGCGAGGACCGGCGCCGCCTCGATTTCGCTACGCCGCGTCACGCTCGTCGGAACGAGGATCGCCCGCGCCCCGGCGGCGCGGGCGGCCTCAACGTCGGACCCGATGTCGCCGACGACGACGCAGTCCGCGGTCTCGAGGCCGAGCTTGGC
>CAXUFI010000450.1:0-2030 GCA_964250245.1 uncultured bacterium | reverse complement strand
CTGATGGCTTCCGACGAACCTTCGCGCGGTTATTCGGACGCGCCGGCCCGAGGTGACCGGCCGCACAGAGCGTCCTCGACCGCAGTACTGTTCGAGCGCGCGTTAGAAGCCCGAACGCCGTTGCCGTCTCGCCGCCCGCATGCGTCACCGGCACAATCTGCAACACCGGCGCGAACGTCGCAGCCATCGGAAGTACGATATGTCGTCATCAGCGATCGGAAAACTATTACGAACCAGCGCCGCCGCAGCGGCTCTCGTCACCGCACTGCTGCCGGGCGTCGCCCGAGCCGGTGACGTCGAGCGCTTTCGGATGCAGCAAGCGCGCATCGATCAGGGCCTCCGAAGCGGACAGCTGACGCAGCGCGAATACGATCGCGCCGAGTTCCGCCTGCGTCGCGACGAGGCCGCCCGTAATCGCGACCTGCGCCGCAACGACGGCCGTCTGACCGGCAGCGAGCGCGCTCGCCTCAACGAGCGCCTCAATAACGACTCGCGCGGTATTTACTTCACCAAGCACGACCGCCCCCGCCGGCCGGGGGGCTAGCCGCCCGAGCCCGAGGTTCGTCCCCCGGCCGCCCCGAAAAGTAGGACGTGCGGCGCTCATACGTGCTCGGCCCGGCGCGAGTGGCACTCGGTACCGGAGAATCGATCCACGGCCGCGTGGCCGTCGAGAACGGCCGTGTCGCCGATATTCTGCCGGGCGACGGCGCGAGCGACTTCGCCGTACCGCCCGGCACGACCATCGCTCCGGGGATGATCGACGTCCATACCAACGGCGCCGGCGATGCGCTGTTCAATCGCGATCAGGGGAACGCGATCGAGGTCGCGTCGCACGCCTATGCCGCGCAAGGTTCCACGGGCTTCATCGCGACCGTGATGACCGCGCCGTGGGAATCGATGCTGCACGCCGCGCGCGAAGTCGCCGAGGCCGCGCACGAACTTGCCGAACGTCCGGTAAACGGTGCGCGGTGCTTAGGCATCCACTTCGAGGGTCCGTTCCTCAATCCGAAATTCCGGCGCGTCCATCGGCACGACTGGTTGCAGCACGCTTCCCTCGACAAAGCGCGCGCGCTCGTCGATTCGTGCCGCGGCGCGCTCGCCATGATTACGATGGCCCCCGAGGTGGACGGTGTCGATGAGGCGACGCGCTACTTCTACGATTCGGGCATCGTGGTTTCCGCGGGCCACACGTCCGGCCGTTACCGGGAAGGCGTACTGGCAATCTCGCTCGGCTTTCGCACGCTCACGCATGCGTTCAACGCGATGCCGCCGCTCGACCACCGCGACCCGTCGATCCTCGCCGCCTTCATGCAGGACGAGCGCACGACGGTGCAGGCGATTTGCGACGGCTTCCACATCTCGCCCGTGATGATCGACGTCCTACATCGGACGATCGGGGACCGTCTCGTGCTCGCGACCGATTACATGGCGCCGGCCGGCGCCGGGTACCGGATCGAAGGCGGCGTCATGCGCGCGGAGGACGGCACGATCGCCGGCAGCGCGCTGCACCAGGACCGGGCGGTGCGCAATCTCATGTCCTATGCGGCGCTGCCGTTCGAACGCGCCGTGGTCAACGCGACGGCGACCCCGGCGCGCCTGCTCGGCATCGAGCGCGAGTGCGGCACGCTCGAACGCGGCAAACGCGCCGACCTGGCTCTCTGGGACGCGAATTACGAGATCCTCGCGACGATCGTGGGCGGTGAACCCGTTTACGGCGCACACTACCTCGCCAACACGCGCAGCGCGGTGTAACGCGGGCGCCTTACGTCTCGCTGCACCAATAGAGCGCTGCAACGAGCGGCAGCGCCATTCCGCCCACGACGATGCCGAGCCAGCCGAACGTCGCATACGCGAACCCGGCGAGCGCCGAGCCGGCGGCGCCGCCGCAGAAAAAGGTCGCGATATAGAGGGTGTTGAGCCGGCTGCGTTCCTCGGGGCGTAGCGTGTAGATCGCTTGCTGGCCGATGACGAGCGTCGATTGCACCGCGAGATCGAGCACGATCGCACAGGCGACGAGCGCAGCGAGCCCG
>CAXUFI010000449.1:0-2034 GCA_964250245.1 uncultured bacterium | reverse complement strand
CGATCGCAGAACTTACGAGGTGGAGACGCTGCGCGGAGATGCTGCCGCTCGTCCCTTTCAGCCGGTGCCCGGCTTCGACGAGGCCGGTCCGATCGCCGGCGCCGGCTGCCGCCGTAATCCGCCGGACGTCGTGCACGATCGAAGCGCGAGCCGCTTCGAGCACCTCCGCGACGGCGGCATGGCTGCCGTCGAAGAGTTCGAGCAGCATCGGTAAGCCGAGGACCGCAGGCTCGGCGACGTGGTCGTTCATGCCGCTGATCCTGCAAGTGCGATTCTAGAGCGTCGAGCCATCACCATCATATCGGCATGAGGCCGAGCCGTTGCATGGAGGGCCGGAGCAGTAGTGGCAGGGCGCACACCTCGCGCCCGGCGGCTACGACTTTGGAGAGGGAGAGATTCGAACTCTCGAGACGTTCATCACGTCTGTCCGCTTTCGAGGCGGATGCCTTCAACCACTCGACCACCTCTCCCGGAGGGCGACGCGCACGGACGCCGTGGCCAGCGCGAGGTATAGCACGCGCGGCGCCCGAGGTCCTTGCCGATCACCGCGAGCCGGCCGCGCGCTTCGCGGCGAAATAACCGCGCAGTTGGGCGCTCGTCTCCACTTCGAGCACGCCCGGCGTTACCTCGACACGGTGGTGAACGGCCGGCGAGCCGAAGACGTCGATGACGCTGCCGGCAGCCCCGCCTTTGGGATCGCGGCAGCCGAAAACCAGGCGTGCGACCCGCGCGGCGACGATCGCGCCCGCGCACATGACGCACGGCTCCTTCGTGACGTAGAGCGTCGCCGCGCCGAGCCGCCAGCTGCCCAGCGTCGCCGCGGCGCTACGGATCGCGAGCACCTCCGCGTGCGCGGTCGGATCGCAGCGACGCTCCTTCTCATTGCGCGCGTAGAAGACGCGGCCCGCCGCGACGAGCACGGCGCCGACGGGCACGTCGCCGTCCCGAGCCGCATCGCGGGCCAAGTCGAGCGCTTCGCGGAGCCGGCACTCGTCATCCGCCGCGTCGAGCGGCGAGCCGTGGTCCGTCGTTTGGAAACGAAACCTCCCGGCACACGGCGGCCGTGCAGTGAAATCGTGCGCCCGGAGGGATTCGAACCCCCGGTCTCAGCCTTCGGAGGGCCGCGCGTTATCCAGCTACGCTACGGGCGCGCATCGACCGGGCTCCTACATTCGCGGCGCGAGCGCGAACGCCTCGACGCGCTCGAGGTACGCCCTTACTTCGGCTCTTCGGGCGAGAGCGGCGCGGCCGTCGGCAAATGTTTAAAGAGATCGAGTTTGTGGTCGACCAGACCGCGATAGAATTTACGTACGCAATCCGGATGGCCGAAGAAATAGGTGCGCGCGTATGCCAAATCGTCGCCGGACGAATCCGGGACGTAGTGCGATATCTCGATCTCTTCCATTTGGCCGCGGTCGACGGGATGGGGGCAGAAATCGCAGGGAATCGTGGACATATACGCTGTTACCTCCCCACCAAGGACCCGAGTACGCTACGGAAAGATTCGCCTCCTCGCAGCACACGGCGCGCGCGGGCGCGACTTGACTCGGGCAGGATTTGAACCTGCGACCTAGGGCTTATGAGTCCCCCGCTCTACCGCTGAGCTACCGAGCCGACGGCGCCGAGCGTAGGCTACGCCGTCCGGCGCTACACTGCCTCCGCACGCTTCGCACGGATCCCCCAGCGGTGCAGAACGCGCTCGAGTTCGGCGAGCGCGACCGGTTTGGAAAGATAGTCGTCCATGCCGCCCGCCAGGCAGCGTAGGCGATCGTCTTGGCGCGCGTTCGCCGTCATCGCGACGATCGGCAGATGGTTGCCCGTCACGAGTTCGATCTCGCGGATTGCGGCGGTCGCTTCGTAGCCGTCCATGACCGGCATGTGACAATCCATCAGCACGATGTCGTACGCGCCGTCTTCGATCGCGCGCAAGGCATCGCGGCCGTTGGTCACGGCCTGGACCGCGTACCCGAGCTTCGCCAACTGGCGCAGCGCCAACATCTGGTTGACGTCGTTGTCCTCGACGAACGACATCTC
>CAXUFI010000448.1:0-2041 GCA_964250245.1 uncultured bacterium | reverse complement strand
CCGCGCGGAGCTGAAGCCGCTGTTTACGTACGAGAGCCAAATCCGGACGAACGCCCGGGCCAGCCGCGCGATCGCGCGGTGAAACGCCGTGAAGCGCCGTAAAGCGGCGATCGTCAGGTGCGAGCAGAGGGCCGCGACCACGGTGGTGACGGCCAGCCCGAGAAGCAGCGAGCCGCCCAGCAGATCGGTGAGATCGTCGCAGGGGCGCCCGACCGCAAGCGCGTCGCCCGCTTCCATCCCCGCGACGAGAAGCATCGATGAGACGATCAGGGCGACGCAGAAGCGCCATCGCCGGCGCGGCGTTGCCCGCCGGAGCAGCCGCAGTAACGCGCCTTCCTGGCCGCGCGCTTCGGAGATTGCCGTTCGTACCGCGACGGCCAAGGCGATGATGAGGCCAACGCCGAGTACGAGTGCGGCCACGGAGCGCGATTGATGCCCGATATCGTCGTACGTGTCGTGCGCGAGCAGATAATCGCCGAGCACGTCGATGACGAAATGCGATACCAATGCCGCGACGATCGAAACCAGCGGCAGGCACCTCACCACGAGCGCCTGGCTTCAAGTCGGCGGTGACGATTCCGCCGCCGGCGAGTTTAAATTTCGCTTATGAAGATTAACGAGCCGCGCCGGAGAAGCGCGACGCCGCAATCAATCTCGCGTCGGGTCGTGCCCCCAGTTCCGCAAACTGTATGCCCAGCGCGTGTGCTCGACGTCGGCCTTGTCGGGCCGCTGCGCGAGATGCCGTTTAATATAACCGACGACGCGCTGCATCTCGGCGTAGTCGCGATCGTCGTATTCGCCGGGCCGCTTCTGCAGCAGCCGCACGAGGTGACGGCCCTCCTCGTGGCCGGTGGACTCGCCGCCGGTTTTCTTTTGCCCGACGGTCTGCGATTCGTCGGATTCCAACCACGCCTCGAGGGCTTTGGACGTCATGTTGACATACTCGTGGAACGTCTTAGCGATCTCCGCTTGCATTTGCTCCGGCATTGCGACGTTATACCCGCGCCCGACGCGTCGCATAGGCCGGCTTACCGCTTCGCGAGGTCGCCGATCGAACGGTATAGCGCGAAGAGTACGGCCGCGAACGCGAGCGGCCCGATCACGTCGGCGGCGCCGGCGAACGAATTGCCGACGACGGCGAGCGGGCTAGCGTTGCCGCTCGCGACGATGAGGCCGGCGAGCAATACGCCGAACAGACTCTCGCCGACGATTAAGCCCGAGGCGAGCAAGACGCCGAAGCGCTTGACGACGCCGGCTTTGCGGCTTCGCTCGGCGGCGCGATCGTAGAGGTGTCCGAGAACGGCGCCGATGACGACCGCGACGGTCGTCGACGCCGGCAGATAGATACCGATGCCGACCGCGAGCGGCGGCAACCGCATCCGGCGCCGCAGGCCGAGCGTTTCGTCGAGGGCGACGATCGCCGCGCCGACGAGGGCGCCGATACCGATGAGACCCCAGTCGAGTCTCCCTTGTATGACACCCTGTGCGAGGGCGGAGATGAGCGTCGCCTGCGGCGCGGGCAACGGGTGCGCCCCGGGCGCCCCGTGCAGCGGCGAGCCCGCGAAGCCGTAGGCCCGGTTGAGAAGATCGAGGATCGGCGGGATGACGAGCGCTCCCATGAGCACGCCGACGACGAGCGCGACCTGCTGTCGCCACGGCGTCGCGTCGACGAGCTGCCCCGTCTTGAGATCTTGCAAATTGTCGTTGGCGATCGTCGCGACGCAGAGCACGACGGCCGTGACGAAGAGCGCGTAGGCGACGAGGGTTGCGCCCGCGGCCGGAGCGGCGCTATGCGTCAACGCGACCAAGAGCAGTGACGCACCGAGCACCGTTAAGATCGCGAGACCCGAAACGGGGCTGTTCGACGAACCGATGAGTCCCGCCATGTAGCCGCACGCCGCCGCGACCGCGAACCCCGCCGCGAGCACGTAGACGATCGCCCCGATCGTGAGCGGCACGATCGAACCGGCGAGCACGCCGCCGGAGAGAAATACGACGAAGAGCACGGCGAGCGGCAGAACGCAGGCGACGCTGATCAGCG
>CAXUFI010000447.1:0-2043 GCA_964250245.1 uncultured bacterium | reverse complement strand
TCGTCGTCCCGTCGCCCGCGGCGTCGGCCGCCGTTACGCCGCTCGCGCTCCCGAGCGGCTACGCCGCCGGCGCCGCCTGCGACGACGCCGGCTTCCTCACGCTCGTCGCCGAACGGCCCGCCGGGTATCACGAGGTTACGATTTGCGGGAACGTCGCCCAGGTGCTGCCCGAACGCACCACGGCGACCGGCCGGCATAAGTATTTCTTCGTGAGTTACGATCCCGCGGGCGACACGATCGAGATCGTGACCGACGTGGACGTGACGGGCGAGTTCGACGTTCGCGCGGGGGCGCTGGCGAGCGTGCACGGACGCTTCTACCGGGACAGCATCGGCACGCAAGGCATCGATTGGACGCACCACAACGATGCGGGCTCGGCCTGGCCGTTCCCCGGTTACGTGCAGATCGACGGCGGCCGGCTCATCGAATAGCGTGCGTGCGCCGTGGACCGGAGACGCGGTGTGGTCCAGCGAAGTTAGCGGCATGGAAGTCCTGGAGAGAACGCTGCTCGCGGAGAGCGACCCCGAAGTGTACGCGGCGATCGCGAACGAAGAGCGGCGCCAGCGCGTCAACCTCGAGTTGATCGCTTCGGAGAATTACGCGAGCCGCGCCGTGCGCGAAGCGTCGGGCTCCGTGCTCACGAACAAGTATGCCGAAGGGTATCCGGGCAAACGGTATTACGGCGGTTGCGAATTCGTCGACGTCGCCGAAGAACTCGCGATCGCCCGGGCGAAGGCGCTCTTCGGCGCCGAGCACGTCAACGTTCAGCCGCATGCGGGCGCGCAAGCGAACATGGCGGTCTTCATGGCCGTCCTGCAACCCGGCGACGGCATCCTCGGGCTCTCGCTCGCGCACGGCGGCCACCTCACGCACGGCACCAAAGTCAGTTTTAGCGGGAAGCTGTATCGCGCGTTCGCCTACGGCGTGCGCAAAGATACCGAGCTCATCGATTACGACGAACTGCGGGCGCTCGCGCGCGAACATCGGCCGAAGATGATCATCGCGGGCGCGAGCGCGTATCCGCGCACGATGGAGTACGCGCCCATCGCGGAGATCGCGCGCGAGATCGGCGCGTACGTTCTGGTCGACATGGCGCATATCGCGGGGCTGGTCGCGGCGGGCTTACACCCCTCTCCCGTGCCGCTCGCCGATTTCGTCACGACGACGACGCATAAGACGCTGCGCGGCCCGCGCGGCGGGATGATCCTCTGCCGCGCCGCCCACGGCGCGGCCGTCGATAAGAGCATCTTCCCCGGCATTCAAGGCGGCCCGATGATGCAGACGATCGCCGCCAAAGCGGTCGCCTTCGGCGAAGCGCGGACGCCCGAGTTCGAGGCCTACCAACGGCGCGTGCTCGAGAACGCGCGGGCGATGGGCGACGAGTTGCAGCGCGCCGGCGCGCGGCTGGTGGCGGGAGGGACCGACACCCATCTCTTACTCGTCGATCTCGGGCCCAAGGCGTTAACCGGTAAAGCGGTTGAAGAATACCTCGACGAGATTGCGATTACCGTAAACAAAAATGCGATCCCGTTCGATCCGCAAAAGCCGGCGATCACGAGCGGCATCCGGCTCGGCTCCCCTGCGATCACGACGCGCGGGATGGGCGTCGCCGAAGCGCGAGAGATCGGCGACATCATCGGTGAGGCGCTCGGCGACATCGGCCCGCGCGCGAAGATGAGCCGGCTGCGCGGCCGCGTCTCGGAGCTCACCGCCCGCTTCGACGTTCCGTAGCCGCTCGCTGGGATCAGCCGCCCGGGGCCGTGCAGTGCCGCTTCGTGAAGTCGACGGCGTGCGCCGGCGAGGAACCCGTGACCAGGCGCAGCAGGCAGCCCGAAAGGACGAACGTCAGATCGGAATACTGCGGCTTCTGGTTGCCGGCCGCGTTCGCATCGTCGTCGCTCGTCGCCACGATGTGCACGACGGCGCGGCCCGCTCGCGCCACCCACGTCCCGCGCTCGAGCACGGGCGGCAGCGGGGCGCTCGCGACCGGCCGCTGCGTGTAGCGGGAGAAATCGGTGCGCAGCGACGCGCGGCCGTCGGGAC
>CAXUFI010000446.1:0-2074 GCA_964250245.1 uncultured bacterium | reverse complement strand
GTGCTGCAGCATGTGCCACGTCAGTGACGTGTCGGATCGCCGCTCGACGGGTCCGAGCAGGGCCGCGACGATCGCGAGCAGGCCGCCCGCGAACGCGATCGCGCGCAGGGCGCCGGCTCCGCGGCCGGCCTCGTTCGCGCGAACGAAGCCCCAGCCGTAAACGAGCGCGAGAAACATACTACCGCCTGCGACCGTCACGACGCGACGTGTTCTTCTTCGAAGCCGCCGCTTTCCGTACGGCGGATCGCTACGACGCGCTCGGGGCGCCCTTCTTTAGAAACGACGGCGCGGGCGCGCAGTTCGGCTGCGAGCATGGCGGCGAGCAGCCCGGCTCCGATGGAAACGACCGGCAGCGCGATACGATACATCGTGACGAGCGCCCCGGACGAAACGTGTAAGGCGAGTGCCTGTTCGTCGTCGCCCGCGGCGAGCGTAAGTACGAAACCCGCCATGATGAGCGCGGTGCCGACGCCGACGCGCCAAGGCGCGAACGTCGGCGGTTCCAAAACGTCGTGCGCCGCGCGATCGCGCGTGATGAACGCGTCGATCCACGGCCAGGCGAGGACGGCGCCCAGAACGATCGCCGGCGCGATGACGGCAGGCCAGAAGAGCGACGGGATGGGATGGCCCGCGATCGTGAACTCGACGGCCGGGCCGATCCGTAGGCTGCCGTCGAGGAAGCCCGCGTACCAGTCCGGGACCGCGGGATTGGGCGCCGTCCAATCGTGATACGGGCCGTAGACCGCGATCGGATTTATTTCGACCGTCGACGCCAGCACGAGCACGACGGCGACCGTAATCCCGAACGCCGCGAACGCGCGCAGCGCGTAGTCGGGCCACATCCGGCGGCCGACGACGTGCGCCGGATCGTCGACGAATTGCGTGTGCTTCTGAAAGACCAGCATCGCGAGGTGCAGCGATAACAGAATCCCGATCGTGACCGGCAGAAAATACACGTGAATCGTGTAGAGGTGCGAGAGCAGCAGCGGACCGGGAAAGCCGCCGCCGGTAAAAGCGTCGGCCGCCCAGTTCCCGACGAACGGCAGCGAAAGGAGTACCGAATCCGCGATCCGCAACCCGGTGCCGGAGAGTGCGTCGTTCGGCAACGAGTAACCGGTGAAACCGGTGAGCGAGGCCAAGATCAGCATCAGCAGCCCGATCACCCAGTTGAGTTCGCGCGGCTTGCGAAAGGCCGCGGTGAAGAAGATGCGCGCCATGTGCAGCAGGATCGCGGCCACAAACGTGACGGCGCTCCAATGGTGCACCTGTCGCATCAAATAACCGATGGGTGCGTCGCGCGAGAGTGCGACGACCGACGAGTAGGCATGCGCTTCGGAGGCTTCGTAGACGAACGTCAGCCAGATGCCGGTGGCCACGAGCAGCACGAACGTGTAGAGCGCGAATTCGCCGAGATAGAACGACCAATGGTCCGGAAAGACCTTGGTGATGAAGAACCGCACGGCCTTATTGCTACCGAAGCGGTCGTCGAAAAATTTTGTCGTACGCGCAATCATATCGGACGGTCCCATGAGTCGGGCCCGACGGGCTCGCGAAAGTCGCCGCGGGCAATGAGGTAGCCTTCGCGATCGACGTCGAGCGCGAGCTGTGGCAGCGCACGCGTGGCGGGCCCGGCTACGGGACGCGCGGCGTCGAGCACGTCGAACACGGATTGATGGCACGGACAGTAGAGCTGATACGACGTTTGACGGTAGATCGCGACCGGACAGCCCGCGTGCGTGCAAATTTTCGAGTAGGCCACGTTGCCGCCGGGCGCCCAGTCCGCTCGGTCCGGAGGCGGCCGCAGCACGTCGTTCTGCAATCGCAACAGGAGCGTCGCCGCACCGGGCGCCCCGACGTGTCCTTCGGGGAAGACCGTCTCGATCGCGTTGACGATCAGTGAGTCGGCTTTGAGCGGGACGCCGTCGGGGGTGACGAGCCGAGCGCCGCGCGACCAGGCCGTGCCCGGATCCGAGCGGCGCCGCGCGAGCGCGACGAACGGCACGATGGCGAGAATACCGAACGCGCCGGCCGTGGCGGCCCATAACCAGCCGAAGACGCCGCGCCGGCTCACGAC
>CAXUFI010000445.1:0-2075 GCA_964250245.1 uncultured bacterium | reverse complement strand
AATGCGGCGTAGGCGTCGCCGCCGTTATTCCCGGGGCCCGCGAAGGCCACGAGCGACCGCGCGCCGGGCGCGACGACGCCGATTGCTTCCGCTAACGCCTCACCCGCGGCGCGCATGAGCACGACGTCGCCACCGCGCGCCACCGCCGCGGCGTCGGCTCGGCGCATCTGTTCGCTCGTTAAGGCGCGCACCGGTCGTCTTCGAGAATGACGGTCGCCGCTGCGGTTGCCGACGTATGCGTTATCGTGAGATGGATGCGCGTTACCCCGCGCGACGACGGCAAGCGCGCATATGGCTCGGTAAAGAGAAGCACGGGTTTGCCGCTGCGTTCGTGCGAAACGCCGACGCGCCGCCACGGAATCGCATGGCCGAACGCTTTACGCGCCGCTTCTTTCGCCGCAAAAAAGCCGGCGAGCCGCTCGCTCCAATTCCGTTTCGATAATGCGTAGTGCATCTCTTCTTCGGTGTAGATTTTGCGCGCGAACCAGGCGAGTTGCGCTTCGCCGAAGCGATAGCGGTCGACCTCGGCAAGATCGATGCCGATTCCTACGATCATGCGCACGACCTTCGCTGCAGCGGTCCGTAACGCTGCCAGGTTCAGCTGCTAGCGAGCGACGAATACACGCCTGCGTGGGGCAGATCAGCATCGTCCCGATCAATGCTATGGATCCGGCGTTCCTGGAGCGCTTGGCGCTGTGCATCGAAGAGCGTTTTCTCTTTAATTGCCGGATCGAACGCACGCTGCGCGTGCCGCGCACGAGCCTCAACAGCGTCCGCAAGCAAATGTTCTTCAATACGCTCGTCGCCCGCGTGGCGGCGCTCGGCATCGAGGCCGAGCTGCGGCTGGCGCTCACCGACTACGATCTGTACAAGACTTCGCAGCAGTTCGTCTTCGGGGACGCGAGCGAAGAGCAGCGCGTCGCGCTCGTGTCGTTGCATCGCCTGCGAAACGAGTTTTACGGCGAACGCCCCGACGAGAACGTGCTGTTCCAACGGACGCTGAAAGAAGCCGTGCACGACATCGGTCACGCGCTCGGGCTCAAGCATTGTTTCAACGCCCGTTGCGCGATGTATTTCTCCAACTCGATCTTCGATACCGATAATAAGCTCTCGCACTTCTGCGATAGCTGCGAGAAGCGCGTCCGCGCCAGCCGCTAGCGCGGCCGCGTCAGCCGCGCAGCACGCGGGCGTCGGCGAGACTGATGCGCCGCTCTCCGGTCTCGGTCGCGACCACGAGCGAGCCGTCGTCGCCGAGCCGGCGCGCCACCGCGACGAACGGTTCGCTCTCGCCGTCGACGAGAAGCCGGTACGGCGTGCCGTCCAGCACGGCTCGCCGTTCCCAGGCGCGCGCGACGTCCGCCGGACGTTGCAGCAGCGAAAGCGAGCCTCCGTACGCGGCCAAAACGGCAGCGAGCACGGCCTCGCGCTCGACCGCAGGAGCGACGTCGGAAAGGAACGCGGGCGGCGGCGCCAGCGCTGCGAGCGCCGCATCGTCTTGCGGACGCCGGACGTTGATGCCGGCTCCGCAGCCGACCCACGCGCGCTCGCCCGCGATTCGCGAGATGCAGAGGATGCCACAGCATTTGTTCGCGCCGAGCAGCAAGTCGTTGGGCCATTGCAAGCCGACGCGTGTACCGGTCGCCGCTTCGATGCCGGCGGCGATTGCGAGCGCGGTCCAGAAGGGCACGCTCCACAATGCTTCCGTCGCGATTGCCGCCGGCAGGATGGCCGTGAAGAGCAGCGACGAACCGGGCGGCGCGATCCAGTCTCGCGCACGCCGCCCGCGACCGGCCCGCTGGTAATCGGCGAGGAGAACGGCACCCGCGCTACCCGGTTCGCCGAGAATCTGCGCGGCGTCGTCGTTCGTGCTGCCGGTTTGCGCTACGGAGCGGATTTCGAACACGACCAGGCCTCGTTCGGAAAAACAACGTACCTATCGCGGCTGTGGCTATCGAACAAACGTTGATTTTGTGCAAGGCGGATGCCGTCGCACGCGGGCTCGTCGGCGAGATCGTCGCTCGCTTCGAGCGACGCGGCTACATCCTCGCCGCGATAAAGATGCTGGTCGTGGACGT
>CAXUFI010000444.1:0-2075 GCA_964250245.1 uncultured bacterium | reverse complement strand
TCGAAGTACCGCGGCTCGCCGCGTCCGAGCCGCAACTCGTGCTCGTCGAGGTCGGCGCCAACGACGCCTTGCACCGCACGCCGGCACCGGCCTTCGCCCGCGACTACCGTTCGCTCGTCGACGCCGTCCGCCGGGCGGCGCCGGCCGCGCGGCTCGTGCTGTTCAGCGTGCCGGACGTTTCCGTGAGCCCGCTCTTCGACGCCGCGGCGAAGCCGCAATTACATCGCTTCGTCATTGCCTACAACGCCGGCGTCTACGCGGAGGCCCGGCGCGTCGGGGCCGGCGTGGTCGATCTCTATGCGTTTTCGCGGCAGGCGCGCACGAACGCCGGCCGTTACTTGAGCGCCGATGCCTTTCACCCCTCCGACGAGGGTCATGCGACGATCGCGGCCGACGCCTGGCCGACCGTGCTGCGCAGCTTGCCGCCCGTGGTGAAGTGATTTAGGCCACTTTATCGCAAAGACCTAATATTCAGTAGCAAGACGTCCGAACGAATGGGCGGTTGTCAACCTCCTGAGCACGCAAGCGTACTTGGGAGGTTCGTACAGCCCAATTCCAACACGTCAAAAAGGAACTTTAATGCGTATCATCGCCAGTCTTTTGTTCGCTTTCGCCGCCCTTAGCAACGTACTTCCCGCCGCCGCTCACGGCGCCGGCGTTTCGACGCACCTGCGTCCTCCCACGGGTTGCTTCCCGTGGTCCGGCTGCCGCAAGTAAACTAAAGAACACGCACACGAAAGCTCCTTCGTAGGACGGCAAGGCCGAGCGGCGCCGCTCGGCCTTGCTGCGTCACCCCAGCCACTGCGGATTTTGCGCGGTGCTATCGAACAAGCCGCTGCTCTTGTATCGTTCGTTTTTTCCATCCCGCGCAAACGTCGCCGAAGCGTCGAGCAGTGCGCGGACCGCGTCTTGGCCGAGCGGACGAAACGACAGTGCCGCGGAGACCGCTTGCTCGAGAATCTCCGGCCGATCGATGCCGGTAACGACGACGCTGACGGGCAGATTGAGTCCGTAGTGCAGCATGTCGACCGGCGCGACGGCGCCGGTGTCGAGGATGAAATGGTCGCCGAAGGTTTTCATCGCGATGATTCCCGTGTCGAGGCTCAGCGCGACCGGCAGCACCAGCTTCTCGAAGCTTTGATAGTGCGCGTCGAGCACGTTGAGCGGCATCTGCACCGTATCGAACGTGAAGCCGTGACGGTTCGCAAGCTCGAACATACGCAGGAGAATATCGGGGTGCTTATGACCGGTGAACCCGATGTAACGTGTTTTACCGGCCGCCTTGGCCGCGAGCGCCGCTTCAAGCGCCCCGCCGGCTGCAAAGATCCGGTCCGCGTCGCTCGGCCGGATGATCTCGTGAAATTGGACGAGATCGACGCGATCGGTCGAGAGACGCTGAAGCGACTCTTCGAACTGTTCGGTAAAGGCTGCCGCGGAGCGTCCGTCGATCTTCGTCATCAAAAAGACCTTGTCGCGGTAACCGCCGGCCGCGAGCGCGCGGCCCATCCGCAATTCGCTCGTGCCGCCATTGTAATCCCACGAGTTATCCAGGAACGTAATGCCGCGGTCGATCCCGGCGTGGATAAGCCGAGCGGCGTCGAGATCCGGCAGGTCGGGCTTCCCCAAATGGTAGCCGCCCATGCCGATGACGCTCACGCGTTCGTTGGTGCGGCCGAGCCGCCGTTCGGGAAGACTCGTTGCTGGAGTATTCACACCGCACTCCTGCCCCGCAGCACGCGCGCGCAATCGCGACCGATATACCACTCTTCGTTGGCGCCGATGACGAGCACGCGGACCGGCGAGGCCGCGGCGGCGACGTCCCCCGCCGCCCCCTCCGCGGCGTTCCGATGCTCGGCGAGCCGCAAGCCGCAAAACGCCAACCGCTCGCAAATGCGCGCGCGCACGGTCGCCGCGTGCTCGCCGATGCCGCCGGTAAAGACGAGCGCATCGAGCCCGCCGAGCGCCGGTAGAAAGGAGGCGAGCGCCGCGGCCGTCCGGCCGGCGAAGAGCGCGAGCGCGAGCGCCGCCCCCGCGTCGCCCGCGGCCTGCGCCCGAACGACGTCGCGCAGGTCGCT
>CAXUFI010000443.1:0-2111 GCA_964250245.1 uncultured bacterium | reverse complement strand
GCCCCGGCGGCTTCGGCCCGCCCGGAGCCGCCGGCGGGACGGCGCCGACGCAAGCCCAGCGCGCCGCCTACCGTAATAGTCCGCAGGCCCTCGCGTTCCGCGCCTTTACGAGCTGCGCGTACATCACCGTGCTCTCGGCCGGCGAAGCGAAAGCGAAGGGCATCGCAACGGCGAGCGGCCGGCCCGGTCTCTTCTACCTCCCGAAAACGGGCCTGACGTTCGTCCGGCCTCCCGAACTGCCGCAGGGAGGCGGCAGCCTAAAGCAGCGGTCGTAGGCCGCTACGAGGCGTGCCGCTCGCCGTCCGCGCCGGACGGTTCGGCTTCGACCAGCGCGAGCATCCGGCGGTAGACGGTCGCCGCTTGGTCCGCGAGCTCGTCCGGCGAAGCGTGGGTCGCGGCGGCATGCAGGATCGCGACCGTCAATTGGGTCGCGAGTTCGCGCTCTTTCGACCCGTGCTTACGTTTCTTCACATCCGGATCGTGCGGCTTCTCGGCCATCCCGGCACTCTTTTTAGAGCGACCGGGCGGCGCCTCCGGCCCGATTTCGTTTGACGGCTTCGTGATGCGCGAACATGTAATGGCGCGCGCGTTCCGGTTGCGGGGCGGGCGACCTTTCGGCCGAAGGAAAGCGCGCGCCGGCGAAGGCGGCGCGTATCTTGCGGTTGCCGGGCTCGAGCGCGACGTCGAGGCCGCAGGCGCTCGCCGAAGCGAGCGCATCGCTTACGCCCGCAATCCCGGCGTCCGAGGCGGTCGTCAGGTATTTCGTCGTTAACAGAACCGTGCGCGTTCCGTCCCGGGTTAATTTAACGAGCGTCTCGGCGAGGACGCCGCACAGCACGGCATCGAGGTCGCCGATGAGATCGACGACGACCGCAGCGGGAACGGCGGATGCGCCGGATTCGATAGAAGCCATCGCTCGATAGTATCGCGCCACAAACTGTGGCCCATCTGAGAGCGCAGTGAGAATTGCCGCTTCTCAGCGTCGTCTCAGCGAGCGCTCGTAGCATGGTGCGACGATGGACGCACCAGCGCGTATTCTTGTTATCGACGACGAACGCCACATCCGCGAGTTGCTCGAAATCGGTTTAGCCGACGACGGTTACGAAGTGGCCTCGGCCGCGGACGGTCAACTCGGGCTCCAGCTCACGCGCGAGTGGTCGCCCGATGCGATCGTGCTCGACGTCATGATGCCGAAGATAGACGGTGTAACGCTGTTGCCGATGCTCCGCAAATTAACCGAGGCGCCGATCGTCATGCTGTCGGCGAAAGGCGAGACGGCCGATAAGCTCGCGGGTCTGCACGCGGGCGCCGACGATTACGTTACGAAGCCGTTCGAACTCGACGAGCTCACGGCGCGTTTGCAAGTCGCCTTGCGCCGGCCGCGGCTCGCCGCGCCGCAGACGCTACGCTTCGCCGATCTCGAAATCAATCTCGAGACGCGGGCCGCGACGCGCGGCGAGAAGCGCATCGCGCTATCGGCTCGCGAATACGATCTGCTCGTCGTGCTCCTGCGCAACCCCAATCGCGTGTTCACGCGCGATCAACTGCTCGACTACGTGTGGGGCTCGGAGCGTTTCGTCGGGCCGGGCGCGGTCGAGACGTACATCTCCTACTTGCGCGCCAAGATCGATCACGGCTTCGGGAGCCGCCTCATCCATACGCATCGAGGCGTGGGCTACTCACTGCGCGAAGCGTAGCGCGTGTTTCGCAGCCTCGCGACGCGCCTAACGGCGACGTACGTTTTCGCGGCGATCGTGCTGGTCGTCATCGTCATCGCTGCGGTGACGGCGCTGTCCTTATCCGCTTTCGGCGTGCTGACGCGCGAAGGCAGCGACTCCGTCGCCCGTCAGACGCCCGAGGAAGTCCGCCAGCAGAGCGCGCGCGACCACGGGTACGTCGCGGCTCTGCCCGACATCGCGCGTCATCTCGCCCGGCCGGGCTTGCGGATCTTCGTATCCGCCCGCGCCGGCCGCCAAGTCCTGCTGGCGGAGAGCGCCGCCGACGAAGGCGGCCACATCGCCGTCACGATGCGGCGCTTTACGCCGGGCGGCCCGCCCCGAGATTTCCGGCCGTTCGAGGGGGGCCGCGGTCCGTTGCCGGGCGGACCGCGG
>CAXUFI010000442.1:0-2112 GCA_964250245.1 uncultured bacterium | reverse complement strand
CCACCAAGGGACCGCCCAGCTTCATGGTCGCCCTCGAGGTCGTCGTCTTCCCCGCGCCGGCCGGCGGCGGGGTGACGGCTGCGAGGAGCGAGCCGCCGGACGAGTCATTCACCAACGTACGATCTCCGGACGATTACGAAATGCGAGCGGGGGCGACGGAAGCGCGAGCGCGGGCGGCGACGCTCTCGCCCGAGAGACCGAAACTCGCGCGCTGCAGCGGCTGCTTATCGTGCGCGATGAGTACGTTCGGCACGCCGATCCGCTCCAGCGCGACGTCGAGGCCGCGATCGGCGACGAATTCGGCGACCGCCGAGCCGAAACCGCCGGCGAGCGAGTGCTCCTCGAGCGTGATGAACTTGCGATGCTGCCCGGCGAGTTCGAGCAGCAGTGCCTCATCGAGCGGCCGGGCGAACCGCATGTTGACGACGGTCGGCGATGCGCCCTCCGCGACGAGCAGGTCGAAGGCGTCGAGCGCCGCGTCACACGCGTTGCCGAAGGCGAGGAAGGCGACGTCGCGCCCGGCGCGCAGCACTTCGCCGCGGCCGTGGACGAGCGGTGCGACCGGGTCGAGATGGCCCTGCGAGTTGCCGCGCGGATAGCGAATGGCGACGGGCGTCCCGAGCGAGAGCGCGTGCTCGAGCATCGGACCGACTTCGTCCTCGCAGCGCGGGGCCATGATGGTCATGGCGGGCAGCGTCCGCAGATAAGCGATATCGTACAGGCCCATGTGCGTCGGGCCGTCGTCTCCCGCCACGCCGGCGCGATCCATCGCGAGCACGACGGGCAGGTTCTGAATGGCGACGTCGTGCACGACTTGATCGTACGCGCGCTGCATGAAGGTGGAATAGACGGCGACCACCGGCCGCAAACCCGCCGCCGCCGCGCCGGCGGCGAAACATACCGCGTGCGCCTCGGCGATGCCGACGTCGAAATATCGATCGGGGTGTTTCTTCGCGAACCGCTTGAGTTGCGTACCGTCGGGCATGGCGGCGGTGATCGCGATGATGCGCCGGTCGCGGTCGGCGAGCGTCGTGAGCGCGTCGGCGAACGATTCGGAGAACGTGGGGCGGGCGCTGGACTTAAATTCGATCTTGCCGTTTGCGACTTCGAACGGACCGACGCCGTGAAACGTTCGCTTGTCGAGTTCGGCAGGCTCGAAACCCTTGCCCTTGACGGTGCGAACGTGCAACAGCACCGGGCCCTGCATCTTCGCCGCGTTGGCGAGCACGTCGCACAGCGTGTCGTAATCGTGGCCGTCGATCGGGCCGACGTAGCGGAAGCCCATCTCCTCGAAGATCACGGCCGTCTTGGGCTCGCTCGAAACCAAGCGCATCCCGGCTTCCTCGGCCGTGGAAAGCGCCTTGCGCGCCGTCGCGCCGAACGGAATGAGCCCGAGGATATCCTTCACGGTTTCGCGCGCGGCATTGAAGAGCGGCTTCGAGCGCAGCGTGCCCAGATACTTATCCATCGCGCCGACGTTGGGAGCGATCGACATCTCGTTATCGTTGAGAATCACGATGAAGTTGGTCTTGAGCTGCCCCGCGTTATTGATCGCTTCGTACGCGAGGCCGCCGGTTAACGCGCCGTCGCCGATGATCGCGACGACCGTCTCGTTCTTGCCGAGCAGATCCCGGGCTTGCGCCATCCCGAGGGCCGCCGAAATCGACGTGGAGGCGTGACCCGCGCCGAAGGCGTCGTACTCCGACTCCGAGCGCATCGCGAAGCCGCTGAGGCCGCCGCCCTGACGGATCGTCATGATCCGGTCGGCGCGGCCGGTCAGCATCTTATGGACGTAAATCTGATGGCTCACGTCCCACACGATCTTATCGCGCGGCGCGTCGAAGATCTTGTGCAACGCGAGGCTGAGTTCGACGACCCCGAGATTGGGCCCGAGATGCCCGCCGTTTTTCGCGCAAGCCTCGACGAGCCGCTCGCGAATCTCGCGCGCGAGCACGTCGATATCGGAGCGCGATAACGCTTTAAGATCGCGCGGAGAGGCGATGTGCTCCAGTACCATTCGTTCCTCTTTGACGCAGGCCCGACGGTGCCTTGCCTCGTGGCGCCGGGGGGGCCCCGGGCCCCCCCCCGCCGCGAAACCCCCCCCCCCCCGGC
>CAXUFI010000441.1:0-2116 GCA_964250245.1 uncultured bacterium | reverse complement strand
GGAGAGGGCGAGGCCGTCGGCCAGCATGCCCACGGTCGTGCGGTACGGCGCGCGGCGGACGCCCCGTTCGAGCGCGCCGACCGTCTCCGGACTTACGTGGGAGCGCTCCGCGAGAGCCTCTTGCGACAGGCGAGCCGCCAGCCGCTCCCGGCGTAAGAGCTCCGCGAAGTCCGCGCCCGTCGCCTCAGGCACGCGCCGGTCCGAAACTGTACGGATGCAGCGTACGGGTCGCCGTGGCTCGCGCGGCCGCCGCGCGCGACAATAGCGGCATGAATCGCATAAACGCTCTCGCCCTGCTCGTAAGCCCGATGTTTCTGCCGGCCTGCACTTCGTCCGGCGGCTCGGATCTCACTCCGGCGCCGTCCGTCCGGGTCGATGCCCTATCGAGCGCCTTTCTCGCGGCGTGGAACGCGCACGACGCCGCCGCGTTCGCGCAAACGTTCGCCGTCGATGCCGACTTCACGAACGTGTTCGGCGTCCACGTACACGGTCGCCCCGCTATCGAAGCTTTCCATGCAAAAATATTCGCGACCGTCTTTAAGAATAGCGTGCAATCCTTCGACTCGACCCAGATCCTTAGCGCCGGTGCCGGAAGCGCCTCGGTGCGCGCCGCCTGGAAGATGAGCGGTGCGACGGTACCGGGTTGGCCTCTCGTGCAACACGGCCTCATCTCCTGGACGCTCGCGCAGCAAGCCGACGGCTCCTATCAAATCGCCGTGATGACGAACGCGGTCGTTCAAGCGAACGGCTAGGCTCGCTGCGGCGTCGCCTCGAAAACGGGTTGCCCGTGCATCGTGCCGAATGCCGACGCCGCGCCGACGTAGCTCAGTGGTAGAGCAATAGTTTTGTAAACTATCGGTCCTCGGTTCAATCCCGAGCGTCGGCTCCGCGCGCTAAACTTGCCGCGGGCGCGATCGGGCCGCGACCGGGGCCGTGGCGAAGGGCGGGTCCGGCCAGCGTCGCCGCGCCCAGCGCAGGATCGGCACTTCGACCGACTGCGTCAACGTCCACGCCACGGCGATGGATATGCCGACGTACCAGAAGAAGAAGTGCGTCGTCCAGTGCGGATCCCACAGCCAGGGTGCCGGAGTCCCCGAACAGGGAAAGCCCGTTCGCGCGCATTGCGAGACGATCGCTTCGTGCCACAAGTACAGGTTGTAGGAGATGCTGGAAAGCCAAACCAGGAGCGGGTTCGCGACGATCGCTCGCCACGGGCGGAGCGCCCAGAGCGAGCCGAGTCCGAGTCCCGATATGACGAGTTCGAAGACGAAGCGGTGGTCGTTTTGATACGCTTGATGGGCCGTGTAATTTTGCGCGATCGTCACGTCGGAGAATTGCCGCATGAGCGCGAGGCCGAGAAGAAGCGAGACCACCGCCACGATCGTCGCGAGCCGCGCACTCGGGCGCTTCGTGCGAGCGAAGAGCCACGCGCAGAACATCCCCGCGCCGAAGACGTCGATGTTCGCGGGCAGCTGGCAGATCCAATAGAAGCTGCCGTTCAAACCGCGGAGCTGCAAATACAGGCGGAAGCCTTCGCCGACGGCGAGGCAGGCGAGAAACGTCGGTAGCGCGCGCCGGTACATGCACGCGGCCAAAAGCGGAAAGAGAACGTAGAATTGCGCCTCGATCGCGAGGCTCCAGAAGGCCGAGACGACGGCGTACATCGAGTCGTAATCGAACGAGTGGATGAAGAGCGCATGGCGTACGAGCTCGAGCGGCCGGCCGGCTGCGACGTTCTGCGGTTGAACGAATACGAACGCGATGACGACGAGCGCGAGATAGTAGGACGGCACGATCTTGGCGAGCCGCCGCACGGCGAACGTCCGCAGCGCCGGCGCGCGGTTCTCGGCGTGCGGCAGGAACAGCACGAAGCCGGAGAGCCAGAAGAAAAGTTCGACGCCGACCGAACCGCCGTAGATCATCGGCACGAGGACGGCCGGCCGGTAGCCCGTGATGAACGAATGCGTGACGACGACGAGCGTGACGGCGAGGCCGCGCAGGCCGTCGAGCCCGCCACGCTCATCCCGCTGCAAAAGGGCTGCAAGCAGGCGCGCGTGCTGCCTGACTCCTCAGGGGAAATCACTGCTCTTGTGATGAACGCAGCCTAGGCCCCTGT
>CAXUFI010000440.1:0-2149 GCA_964250245.1 uncultured bacterium | reverse complement strand
CGCGAGCGCCGCGCGAACCGCGTCGCGGTCCGCTCCGTTGCGAGTCGCGGCCGGGTCGATCAAGAGCGAGTACTGATGGTAAGCGTGGACGACGCCCGGCGGGACGTAGGGCGTCGTAACGCCGTCCACGTCCGCGAGCCCGGCATCGTAAAAGGCGGCGTTGGCGCGACGCCGCTCGCCGATCGCGCCGAGCCGAGCGAGTTGGACGCGGCCGATAGCCGCGCTCAAGTCCGTCATCCGGTAGTTGTAGCCGAGCGAGAGATACTCGTACGTTTCGCCCTGGCCGTGGTGCCGGAAGCGGCGCGCGCTCGCCGCGATCGCATCGTCGTCGGTGACGAGCATGCCGCCCTCACCCGTCATCAAATTTTTCGTCGCATAAAACGAGAAGGACGCGGCCGCACCGTACGTGCCGGCGGACCGGCCGTGGCGCGCGGCCCCGATCGCCTGACAGGCGTCCTCGAGCAGCGGCACGCCGGCCGTCCGTAAACCGTCGAGCCCCGCCGGATCGATCGGCAGCCCGAAGAGGTCGACGAGCACGGCGCCGCGCGTCTGCGTACCGGCGGCCGCGAGCGCCGCGCTCGGCTCGAGGTTGAACGTGCGCGGGTCGATATCCACGAAGCGCGGAACCGCGCGCTGCATGAGGATGGGAGTCGCCGTCGCGGCGAACGTGAACGGCGTGACGAGTACCTCGTCGCCGTCACCGATGCCGAGCGCCGCGAGGGCGGCGTGGTTGGCGGCGGTGCCGGAATTCATCGCGACCGCGTGCGCCATCCCGACTTCGGCCGCAAACTCGCGCTCGAAGGCGGCGACCTGCGGTCCCTGCGCGAGTTGACCCGAGCGAAGCACGGCGACGACTGCGGCGGTCTCCGCTTCTCCGATATGCGGAGCGACGAGCGGCACTTGGATCATCGTCTCGATCATCAGCGATTAAGGGCCTCCCTAGACCCTCTAACCAACATCGGCAAGTAACGCACGAAACTGCGAAGGTAGCGGTAGAGCGCGTTAGCTTGGCCTGCGTTGCTTCCCTCTGAAGATCGTGTTAAGAAAGTCACTCCAAACGTGTCGGTTAAGAGTTAAAATAGTTCGCGAAAAGGCGGGTTGTGTGAAAATCGTCTCCATCGTCGGAGCGCGTCCGGAATTCGTTCAAGTTGCGGTGCTCTCGAACGTATTGCGGCGTGAGCACGAGGAAGTACTCATTCATACGGGCCAGCATTATGACGAACGGATGTCGGATCGTTTCTTCGAGCAGTTGGGTATTCCGCAGCCCGATATCAATCTCGGTATCGGTTCGCGCACGGCGAGCGCCCAAACGGGGGAGATGCTCGCGCGGTTAAGCCAGGCGATGGAAGCCGCGGAGCCCGATCTCGTCATCGTACGCGGCGATACGAATAGCACGCTCGCCGGCGCGCTCGCTGCTAAACAATTATTATTGCCGCTCGCGCATATCGAAGGCGGGATGCGCTCGTACGATCGCACGATGCCCGAAGAACTCAATCGCGTCGTCGCCGATCACATCTCCGACATCGCGCTCGTGACCGATGCCTCGGCGAGGGAACGGCTCGCGGCCGAAGGCATTCGCGAACACGTACACGTTTGCGGCGACGTGATGTACGACGTTTTTTTACGCGCGCGCGAGGAAGCGCTCGCGCGCACGGCACCGCAATTGCGCGCCCTTACTTCCGAATCGTACGATCTGCTCACGCTGCATCGGGCGGAGAATACCGACGATCGCGAACGGCTCCGCGCGATCGTCGCCGGGCTGGCGCACGCGCCGCGACGGATCGTCTTTCCGGTCCATCCGCGCACCGCAGCGCGGCTCGCCGAATTCGACATCGCGCTGCCGCCGTGCGTGACGCCCGTCGAACCGCTCGGCTATCTCGATATCGTCGCCCTCGAATGCCGCGCCCACGCGATCCTCACCGATTCCGGCGGCGTTCAGCGTGAAGCGTACTTTGCCGAAGTGCCGTGCGTGACGCTACGCGACACGACCGAATGGACCAATACGGTCGACGCCGGCTGGAATCGCCTCGTCGGCGCCGATACCGACGCGATCGCTTCGGCGCTGCAAACCGAAGCCGCGCGGCCGGCGGCGCATCCGCACCCCTTCGGCGCCGGAGACGCCGCCGAGCGCATCGTCGCCGCGCTCGAA
>CAXUFI010000439.1:0-2164 GCA_964250245.1 uncultured bacterium | reverse complement strand
GTTCGAAGACGGGCGTGGCCGGAGCCGGCGCCGGGCGCTCGCGCTGGCGTGCCGGCCACTCCGAAGCCGAACGCCGGCAGCCGGTGGACGCGAGCAGCGATGAGAGCACGAGCAGGCACGTCGCGGCGGCGCTCGCTCGACTCATCGCAGCCGCTTTCCCGGCGCGAAACTTCCTCCTCCGCTCGCGCGTCCAGAGATGCGTGAAAGCCGCAGTCGTTACCTCAGCCGATTCGCCCTGGCAGATTCAGGACGTCTCCACGCCGGAGCCCGGTCCCGATCAAGTCGTCATCAAGATTCACGCGAGCGGGCTCTGCTATACCGACGTCCACCAAGCACTCGGCCATTTCGGCCTGCCGTACCCGATGCGCTTGGGTCACGAGCCCGTCGGCGAGATCGTCGCCGTCGGCCCCGGCGTTACCGCCCGTAAGACGGGCGATCGCGTCGGCGTGCCGTGGATTCAAACGTCGTGCAAGCGCTGCGAGTGGTGCCTGCGCGGGTTGCCGCAGAATTGCGCCGACTCCAAGCAGGCCGCGATCGACATGCCGGGCGGCCATGCGGAATATCTTTTGGCCTACGCCGATGCGACGATGCTCTTACCGGAAGGTCTATCGTACGAACAGGCCGCGCCGATTTTCTGCGCGGGTTACACGGTATACAGCGGCCTGCGCATCGCCGAGCCGCAACCGCACGAGCGCGTCGCGATCGTCGGCATCGGCGGCCTCGGTCATCTCGCGCTGCAGTACGCCCACGCCGCAGGCTTCCACACCATCGCCGTCACGAGTTCGCCCGATAAAGCCGATCTCGTCCGCGAGCTCGGCGCCGACGAAGTCGTCGCCGACGGCAAAGAGCTCGCAGCGGGCGGCGGCGCCGACGTCGTGCTCGCCACGAGCAATTCCAACGAGGCGATGATGTCCGCCATCGACGCGCTCCGGCCCGACGGCCGCATCGTCGTCATGGGCGTCGACGGCGGGGACAAGTTTTCGTTCCTGCCCGCGGCGTTACTTAACAAACGCATTCGCATCATCACGTCGTCGCAGAACAATCGCCGCGACTTATTCGAGGCGCTCGCCTTCGTCGCCGAAGGCAAGGTCAAAGTCATCACCGAGACGTTCGCTCTCGGCGACGTCGCGCACGCCTACGATAAGGTGGCGGGCGGTAAAGTTCGCTTCCGCGCGGTGGTTTTACCGGCTGCGTAGAGCAGCCGGCCCGGACCTCGGAGTGGTGGCGGGCAGCACGTGTAGCTTTTCATTGCGGACGCTTTCGTTTCTCGGCTATTCCGCCGTCGCGTTCGCCGTAATACAGAAGCGCAACCGCCACCGTGCTGAACCGAGCTAATCCGTCACGATCCGCGCGAGCACGCGCGCGCGTAGCGCGGCGAGCGGCGCGTAATCGCCGTTCCAGTCGTCGACGTTGAAGGCGAACGTCACCGCGCCGTGACGCAGGGTCGCGAGATAGCCCGCGAGGCCGCGGACGTGCGACATACTGCCGGTCTTCGCGAAGACGCGGCCGGCGGCGGCGGTGCCCGCCACGCCCTCGATCGAACCGCGCGCACCGCCGACCGGCAGCGAATCGAGAATCACACCGCGGTTCGGGCCGTTCCAGTCGTGTTGCAGGATCGCGACCAGCGTCCGGGGCGTGACGCGGTCGTATTGCGAGAGACCACTGCCGTCGGCGAGCGTGACGGTCGCGGGATCGATGCCGTTCGCGCGTAGCCAAGCGAGTTCGGCCCGCAAGCCGGCCGCGGTCGAACCGGGCGCGCCGTTAACGACGTAACCGACTTCGCATAATAAGAGTTCGGCGACGAAATTATCCGAGGGAATCCAGAAGTCGGGACCGAGCCACGAAGCGAACGGCGGTGACTCGTGCTGCCAGAGGGTCTGACCGGTATCCGGCGCGGCGGCAGCCGTGGCGGAGGCGCCCTGGTTCGCGACGCTTGCAGAGAGCGGCGCGTCGAACGTGAAGCCGCTGCCGCTCGACGTTAAGCGAAGCCGCAGCTCGTCGGCCAAGTGTTCGGCCGGGTCGCGCACCGTTACCGCAATCGAAGATGCCATGCCGACCGGCAGCGTGCCCGTTATCGCCACGCAATCGGGCGCGACGGTCACCGTGTCGAGCGACGACGCCGTCCCCGCGGCACCCGTCAGCGCGCGAGCGACGAGACCGGGGC
>CAXUFI010000438.1:0-2168 GCA_964250245.1 uncultured bacterium | reverse complement strand
TCACCGTCCTTGTGATCCGCTGCCAGAATGATTCGCTCGACGGCGGCTGCGCCGGCCTCAAACTGCCCGAAGACGGGCAACGGGTCGCCGCCGACGACCCGCGGCTCGAACCCGTCTACGCCGAACTCGCCGCGCGCGACGCCTTCCTGCTCGTCCACGCGGGCCCCATTCCGTGGCGGTCCGAACCGGGCGCGGGCGCCGGGCGGATCGAGCGCGTGCTGCAACGCCATCCGCGGCTCAGCGTCGTGGTCGCGCACTTCGGTCTGCCCGACACCGCGCGCTATCTCGCGCTGATGGACCGCTACGCCGCGCTCTATCTCGATACGACGATGGTCTTCGCCGCGGGCTCGCCGATGCTCGACCCGGCCGCGACCGCGCTCGCCACGGCGCGGCCGGACCGCGTCCTTTACGGAACCGACTTTCCGAACATCCCGTACGCGTACGCGAGCGAACGCGAGGGGCTCGAACGACTGCCGCTGACCGCGCCCGCGTTGCGCGCCATCCTCCACGATAACGCCGCGCACCTCATCGCGCGAGCCGGCTACGGTTAGCACGACGCGCGCAGGGAGGTCGCGTCCGAGCGGGTACGAGCGGAGGATGCATAACGAAGATATCGAGCGGCCGACCGACCGTGGCGACGACTTGCGTGGAGCGGTCGAAGCTGCCGACGACACGGGACTCGTGCGCCAGCAGGAAGTGCTGACCGTCGCCGAACTCGGCGACGCGCCGGCGGACGAACGCGAGGGCGGCGTATGAATGCGGGCGATATCCAGACGCACATCGAGGAGCTCGTCGCCGAAGAGCACCAGCTGTTGGAGAAGGCCGCCGGCACCCCGCTCGAAGACGGCGAGCGGGCGCGGCTTGCGGACATCAACGTCCAGCTCGACCGCTATTACGATCTCTTACGTCAGCGGCGCGCGCGTGACGAGTTCGCTCAGGATCCCGAACAAGCGCATCTGCGTTCGGGCGAAACGGTCGAGAAGTATTTGCAGTAACGATTAAGCGGCGAAGCGAATAGCGATGCCCAATGAGGTTGCTGCGCGCCCTCGCCGTCATCGCGCTGCTTGCCGTTGCCGCTATTGCCGGGTATCGCTTTTTCGCGCGCGCCCCCAAGGCGGCCGGCGATAGCGTCGCCGTCTATTATACGAAAGCCGACGGTACGACGCTCGCGCGCTGGAACGTCTCGCTCGGTTCGGCGCGCGATCCGGCGAGCGTCGCTTATTACGCGACGGTGCAGGCGCTGGCCGGTCCGCCGCCCCAAACGGCCGCGGTTCGTTTTCCGGCCGGAACGATCGCGCGTGCCGTGCACGTTAACGGCTCGACGGTAACGGTCGATCTTACCGGTGCGATCGCAACGGACCAGAGCGGCAGCCTCGGCGAGGACGGCGAGTTTAAAGCGCTCGTCTGGACGTTAACCGCGTTGCCCGGCGTTTCGGCCGTACAAGTTCGAATCGACGGCGCGCGCGTCGCCGCGCTGCCCGGAGGTCACCTTGAGCTCGATGAACCGCTTACGCGCCAAAGCTGGTAAGGCGCCGGTCGCGGCGGCGCTCGCGCTCTGCGCGGCGCTAACGCCTCTGGGGACGGTCTCGGCGGCCGGTCCCGTCGCCGATCTCTGGTTCGCCGGCACGCGGCTCATTCTCGACGATCCGCAGCAACGCCAAGGCGAGATCGCCGTCTCCACGGTCGACTCGGGCTTGACGCGCGTGCTCGCAGCCACGGGTGCAGCGGTCGCGTACGAGCCGGGCCAGAGTTACGTCGTCGTGACGACGGCCGACCGGCGAACGATTAACTTTACGCTCGGCGATGCGCAATTCACCGTCGACGGCGTCACGCAGGTCGCGCCCTTCGCGCCGTTCGTGGCCGGCCGGGACGTGTATCTCCCGTTTTTCGCGCTCGCGAGAGCGCTCTATATCGAACCGGTCGTCGACGGCGCGACGACCGTGCTCGAGCCGCAGCTCGGAGCGCTCGACGTCCGGCCCGCGGCGCGGCTGACGGTGTTGACGTTGCGCGCCGGGACGCCGCTGCATTACAAGCGCCGCAGCGCGGGGAACGACGGGCGCCTGACGCTCGAGTTCGACGGGCTCGGTTCGACGCTCGTGCGCGACCGGGCGCTCGGCCGCGGGCCGTTGCGCGGCGTGACGATCAGCGCGGGCGGCCCGGCGAAGAAT
>CAXUFI010000437.1:0-2179 GCA_964250245.1 uncultured bacterium | reverse complement strand
GCCCAGGGTCGCGATCAGCCGCGGTACGTTGATTTCGAGAAAGACGATGCCGCCGAAGAGCCCGATCACGAGCGGCACGAGCCAGGCGGCCGAGCCGAAGGCCGCCGCCAAGCCACGCGCGCAGCCGGCGCCGAACGCGCCGGAATGCGACGGCGCGGCGAGCGCCACGGCAAGCAGCAGCGCGAGCCCGAACGCTCCGATGCCCGTAATTTCCAGATTGAGCCGCAGACGCATCGCCGCTCGCGTTTTGCGCCGCACGCGTGCCATTGTGGCGAACGTTAGGCGGCTCGCCGCGCACACCTGTCCGCAGGCACGCGGGCGGAACGCGGACAAGGCCGCCGCATGGCAACCGAAACGATCGTCGTGCTCGAGGGAGACGAAACAGGACAAGAGCTGCTGGTGGAAGCGCTGCGCGTTCTCGAGCCCGACGTGATCGGACTCGAAATCGCGCTGCAGCACTTCGACCTCTCACTGGGAACGCGGCGAGCGACGAACAACGGCATCGTACACGAAGCCGCGGCCGCGATGAAACGCGCCGGCCTCGGCCTCAAAGCGGCGACGATTACGCCCGAAACGCAAGGCGACGTCGGTTCGCCCAACGCCATCCTGCGGCAAGAGATCGACGGCAAGGTCATCGTGCGCACCGGGCGCCGCTTACCGGGCGTCCGTCCGATCGCCGGCATTCACTCGCCGATCTCGATCGTGCGGATGGCGGTCGGCGACGCGTACGGCGCCACGGAGTGGCGCGAACGCGACGGCGACGACGAGTACGCATTCCGCACCGAGCGCATTTCGCGCAGCGTCTGCCGCGTCGTCTCCGAGTACGCGTTTTCGCACGCGCGCAAGACGCATGCCAAAGTCTTCGGCGGCCCGAAATACACCGTGAGCCCGGTGTACGAGGGGCTGCTTAAAGAAGAGATGGACGCCGCGGCGCAACGTTATCCCGACGTCCGCTACGAGCCGCAACTCATCGACGCGACCTACGCGCTGCTCATTTCGAGCGCCGGCGATCCGATGGTCATCCCGGCGCTCAATCGCGACGGCGACTGTCTCTCCGATCTCGTAATGCAGCTCTTCGGATCGATCGCGGGTGCCGAGAGCGTGCTGCTCTCGTTCGACGATAAGCTGCTGCCCGATTGCGTGATGGCGGAGGCGCCGCACGGCACGGCGCCCCGCCTTTTCGGCAAAAACATCGCCAACCCGATGGCGATGATCTTCGCCGTCGCGGCCCTGCTCGGTCACGTCCGCGACCAGCGGGCGGTCAGCGCTTCGCGCGCGATCTACGAATCGGTCTTCGAAACCGTCCACGGCGGCGTCGCGACGAGCGATCTCGGCGGTCATTCGTCGACGACCGAAGTCACCGACGGCGTTATCGCCAAGGTACGCTCGAAACTCGACGTCTGGGCGACGATTTAAACGGCGCGCGCTTCAGCGCCCCGCCGGATCGAGCGCGTCGCGCAGGCCGTCGCCGAGGAGATTGAAGCCGAGCACCAGCGCGGTGATCGAGAGGCCGGGAAAGATGAGCGCCCACGGCGCGGAGAGCCAGTAGTCGCGCGCATCGTTGAGCATCGCGCCCCATTCGGGTGCGGGCGGCCGCGCCCCGAGCCCGAGGTACGAGAGACCGGCCGCTTCGAGTTCCGCGGTCGCGATGCCGAGCGTCGCCTGCACGAGCAGCGGCGCGAGAATGTTCGGCAGAATGTGGCGCGCGAGAATCGTCCCCGTTTGCGAACCGATCGCGCGCGCCGCTTCGACGTATTCGAGCTGCGCGACCGACAGCACCGACGAACGCGCGAGCCGCGCGTACTGCGGGATGTAGACGATCCCGATCGCAACATGAGATTGCGGATGCTCGGCCCGAGAATCGTCGTGATGGCGATCGCGAGAATGATCGACGGGAACGCGAGCATGACGTCCATCGCGCCCATGAGGATCGCCTCGGTTACGCCGCGGACGTAACCCGCGACCGTGCCGATGGCCGTGCCGGCGACGAACGCGATGCCGACGGCGATGAAGCCGATGCTGACCGACGTCCGCGCACCGTAAAGAATGCGCGCGAAGACGTCGCGCCCGAGCTTATCGGTCCCCATGGGGTGAGTTAGGTTCGGCGCCGCGCCTTGCCGGGCGAGGTTCTGGGCCAGCGGGTCGCCGTGGGCGAGCAGCGGCGCGAAGAGCGCCGCGC
>CAXUFI010000436.1:0-2187 GCA_964250245.1 uncultured bacterium | reverse complement strand
GAGCGCGCCCGGCCGTACGTCAGTCGCGGCGGCGAGAAATTAGAAGGGGCGCTGGCGGCTTTCGGTCTCGAAGTACGCGGCCGCCGGGCGCTCGACGTGGGGGCTTCGACGGGCGGCTTCACGGACGCGCTGCTCGCGCACGGCGCGGGCCACGTGACGGCGCTCGACGTCGGCTACGGTCAACTCGCCGTCGCCTTGCGGAGCGATCCGCGCGTGAACGTCGTCGAGCGCACCAATTTCCGGACGCTCGCGCCGGGCGCGCTCGGTGAGCCCTTCGACGTCATCACGATCGACGCGTCGTTCATCTCCGTCGTCACGCTGCTCGCGCGGGCGCGCGATTTTCTCGGCGGGCCGGAGGCGGCGATCGTCGCGCTCGTCAAACCGCAATTTCAAGCCGGCCGCGAGCGACTGGGGAGCGGCGGGGTCGTGCGCGACCCCGCGGTGCACCGGGCGGTCCTGCACGAAGTTCGCGCGGCCGTCGTCGCGCTCGAGCTCGCGCCGGTCGCGCTCGCACGCAGCACGTTACGCGGGCCGGCGGGCAACGTCGAGTTCTTCGCGCTCGTGCGCCGCTCGGGCGCCGCTTACTCCGACGAAGCGATCGAAGCCGCGCTCGCGCCGGAGCCCGCGCCGTGAACGCGCCGCCGAAGACGGGGACCATCGCGCTCTACGTCGACATGTTTCGCGACCACGCGCGCGCGGCGGCGAAATCGGTCGCTAAGACGTTCTCGGCCGCGGGCTACCGGGTGGCGCTGTGCCAGGAGCAGGATCGCGAACTCGGCATCGCGTCCGACGGCGCCGAGCTCGCCGACGCGATGCTGCTCGTCACGCTCGGCGGCGACGGCACGTTGCTGCGGGCCGCGCAGATCGCGGTCCCGCACGGCATCCCGCTCTTCGGCATCAATACCGGCCGGCTCGGCTTTCTCACCGAGATGGATAGCCGCGAACCCTATCTGGATTTGCTGCCCGAGATCGTGCGCTCCGGCTTCACGATCGACGAGCGCACCGCGTTGCAGGTCGAGGCGCACGGCCGCACGCGCTTCGCGCTCAACGACGTCGTGGTGACCCGCACCTCGCCGCATATGACGCCCTTCGGACTCTACGTCGACGGTAAGGAAGCCGCGCACGTGCCGGCCGACGGCATCGTCGTCGCGACGCCCACCGGCTCGACCGCCTACTCGCTCTCGGCGGGCGGTCCGATCCTCGCGCCGACGGTCGACGCGTTCATCATCGCCGCGCTGCTGCCGCACACGCTCTTTTCGCGGCCGCTCGTCGTGCCGACGAGCTCGACGATCATTGTCGCTTGCGATGCGGAGACGAGCGGCGTCATGCTGCAAGCCGACGGCGTCGATGTCGAAGAATTAGAGCCGGGCGACAGCGTCACGATCAGCCGCCACGCGGTTCCGGTCCGCTTCGCGCGCCGCCGCCCGCTTAATTTTTTCGCTTTACTCGAGGGGAAATTGCGCTGGAATGCGCCGGTCAAGGATCGCTGAACGCGCGCGGCTGACGCGCCTCGAAATCGAAAACTTCGGTTTGATCGCGCGCGCGGCGCTCGAATTTTCCGACGGCTTTACCGTGTGTACGGGCGAGACGGGGTCCGGTAAGACGATGCTGCTCGGCGCGCTCGCCTTCGTCTTGGGCGAACGCTCGTCGGCCGACGTCGTGCGGGCCGGGGCGGCGCGGGCGCGCGTGACGCTCGCGGTCGAACCGGGCTTGCGTTTGCGCGACCGGCTCGCCGAAGAGGGGCTCGAGACGGACGCGGACGAGCCCGCGATCTTCACGCGCGAGATGTTGCCGAGCGGCAAGTCGGCCGCGCGCATCAACGGGCGGCTCGTGACGTCGGCGCAGTTGCGCGCGCACGGCGAAACGCTGCTCGAGACCGTCGGTCAGCACGAACAGCAGCGTTTGCTCGCGCCCGCGTACCAGCTCGACATCCTCGATGCGTTTGCCGGCGACGAGGCGCTCGAACGGCGAAGCGCCGTCCGGCTCGCGTACGAACGGTGCACGGCACGCGAAGCCGAGTCGGCGGATCTGCTCGCGAGCGCGGGCCGGGCGCAGGCCGAACTCGAGTTCGCGACCTTCGCGCTCGGCGAGATCGACGACGCAGCCTTTGCGCCGGACGAGGAGGCGCGGTTGCGCGAGCGGCGCTCCTACCTCACGAACGTCGAGCGGATCGTGCGCGCCCTCGCC
>CAXUFI010000435.1:0-2188 GCA_964250245.1 uncultured bacterium | reverse complement strand
CTGCGGCGCCACGGCGCCCGAAACGACGGCCTGCCGGAACGCGGGCTCGGCGAGCACGGCGCGCGCGAGCGCATCGGGATCGCCGAACGGCCACGCGCGCAAGACGGCGCTTATCGCAGCACCTCTTGCGCCGCCAGCTGTAAATCGTAGCCTTCTTCACGAACGCGCAGATCGAAATAGAAGACGCAGACGAAGGCCGTCGTGAAGACGGCCGACACGAGGCGCAGGATCGTCGCGTAGACGTTGGCCGCGACATCGCTGTGTAACAGACCCGCGAGCGCGGCTTCACCCGTTACGGCCGCGAGGCCGACGCCGATGATGATCGCGAGGTACGCGGCGCCGAAGACGAGCGCTCGCGGCAGGCCGACGCCGCTGAACACCCGCGAGAAACTCGTGAGCAGGGCGCGCAGCGGCGGCGCTCGTTCGAGCACGCAGGTGAAGTAGGCAACTTGCAGCGCGAGCGCACCGACCATCGCGACGCCGAGCGTCAGCAGCAGCGTCACGATCGCGAGCGGGATGCCGAGCACGAGCCCGAGCGGGTGCGCGTATACGTAGACCGAAGCGACGCCGATCGCGAGCACGATGAAGAAGATCGAGACCGCGACGTACGCGACGATCGCGATCACGGCGAAGATGATATTGACGCCGATGAGCGGCAGCCAGCGCCGTAGCGCGACCCGGTACGCCGCGGCGAAGGAACTCGGACGGCCGAGGTAATCCGCCGCCGTCATTTCCGTCAGCGCCGCGAACACGAACGGCGCGAACAGAAACACGAGCAGCGACGAGAAGAACACCGCGCCGCCCGGCGCGCTCGAGCGCGCGAGCTGGTGCAGGAGCAGCGTCGGGTCCGGCGGCCGGCCGGTCGCGCGTTGCTGCGTCGCGGATGCCGAAAGTATTTCGAGCAGCCGCGTGATGCTGCGTCCGGCGAAGAATTGCGTGATCCCCTCGGGCACGGCGAAGACGACGTACACCAGCGCCAGCGGCACGAAGAAGCGGACGCAGAGCGTTACGGCACGATCGAGGACTTCACCGATACCGAGCGGACGAAGCTCACGAGCGGCGACGGGCGTCTCCATTACCCGTTCGCGTTTCGGCAAGCCGCGACACCGCACCTCACGCTCGCGCGCGATGCGCGCGCCCGGCACGTTACAGCGTGCGGCGGCCCTCCAGCGCCTTGGCGAGCGTCACCTCGTCGGCGTAATCGAGGTCGCCGCCGATCGGCAAGCCGTAGGCCAGCCGCGAGACGGTGACGCCGCTCGGCGAGAGTAGACGCGAGAGATAGAGGGCCGTCGCTTCGCCCTCGGCATTAGGATTGGTCGCGATCACGAGTTCCCGCGGCCGCTCGGCGGCGATACGCTCGACGAGTTCTTTAACGCGTAACTGGGCCGGCCCGATGCCGTCCATCGGCGAGATGACGCCGCCGAGCACGTGATAGCGCCCGCGGTACGCCGACGTGCGTTCGAGGGCATAAATATCCTTCGCTTCGGCGACGGCGCAAAGCAGCGTGCCGTCGCGCCGCGAATCGGTGCAGAAGACGCACGGGTCGTCCTCGGTCAGCGAGAAACAGCGCGAGCAAAGTTTGACGCGGTCCTTGACCGCGAGGATCGCTTCCGCGAGCGCTTCGGCTTCCGCTCGCGGCCGGTTTAATAAGTAAAACACGAGGCGCGCCGCCGTTTTCGGCCCGACCGTCGGGAGCTTCGAGAATTCGTTGATAAGGCTCTGGACGGGACCGGCTAGGACGTTCGTCGGCGACCGGCTTTCACGAAGGCAATCACATCAAGCCCGGAATACGCAAACCGCCGGTAAGCGAACTCATCCGTTTGTCCGACGTTCCTTTGGCCTTGACGACGGCCGCATTGACCGCGACGACCAGCAGATCTTCCAGCGTCTCGGCATCGTCGGGATCGATGGCCTCCTTCTCGAGCTTGACCGCCGTTACGCGGAAGTCGCAGGTCATCTCGATCGTCACCGCGCTGCCGCCGGCCGTCCCGGTCACGACGGTCGCTGCGAGGTCTTCCTGCGCCTTCGTCATCTCCGCTTGCATCTTTTTCATTTGCGCCATCATCTGCGCTTGATTCATGCCGTCTCCGTTCCGCCGAGTTTTTGCCGCGCGTATGCCAGCAGATCGACTTCGCCGCCGGAAACGTTCGCGCTTCCCTCGGCGCCCGCACGCTCGGGCGGCGAGGGA
>CAXUFI010000434.1:0-2202 GCA_964250245.1 uncultured bacterium | reverse complement strand
TCGCGGTCCTGACGTTTGCGGTCGTCGTCTACCTCGCGCTGATGGCGAACGTAACGCGAATGAGTTACGCGCTCGCGCGCTCCGAGCGCGAACGCGCGCGGCTGACCGACGTCACCTCGCGCCTGGACGACCGCATCGCCTGGCTCGATTCGCGGCAGCATCTCGATGCGGTCGCGCGCCGGCTCGGGATGCGGGAGCCGCAAACGTTTCTCGCGATTAAGCTGCCGGTCGAGCGGGTCGACGAATCGACGCGCGGGCTCGCGTTTCTCACCTGGCTGAAGTGACGGTCCGGATGCGACGGCCGGCCCAAGCGCACGTGCGCGCAACCGGCCGCCGCGCGAAGGTGCTGTTCTATCTTCTATTTACGCTCGCGCTCGCCGTGGGTCTGCGCTTTTTCCTCGTCCAGGTGCGCGACGGCAGGATGCTCGCGAATCGCGCGTACGAGCAGCGCTTAACGACGATCGAATTCGCGGCGCACCGCGGCACGATCTACGATCGCGACGGCGTGCCGCTCGCGCGCTCGCTGCCGTCGCAAAGCGTCTATGCGACCACGGGCGACATCGAGAATCCGCAGCGCACGGCACGTACGCTCGCCGCTGCGCTCGGCCGGCGCGACGCGGCCCCGCTGCAAGCGGCGCTGCAAACGAAAACGGCCTACGTCCTCGTCGATCATAAGACGCCGCGCGACCGGGCCGATCGCATCACGCAACTCGCGCTGCCCGGCATCAGCGTCGTGCCCGAAGCGACGGGCGTGCGCTTCGTCCCCGCGGGGCGGCTCGCTTCGACCGTACTCGGCTTCACCGGTTTCGATGAGAACGGCCTCGACGGTATCGAGTACGCCTTCGACTCGCTCCTGCGCGGCACGAGCGGCCGTATGACGCTCGAGACCGACGAATTCGGCCGCGCGATCCCGTTCGCTTCGCCGCACGTGGTCGTCGCGGCGAAGCCCGGCCATTCGCTCGTCCTCACGCTCGACTCGTACCTGCAATTTAATACCGAACGCATCTTACGCGACACCGTCGCGAAGTGGCACGCGGCGAGCGGCAGCGCGATCGTCATGGACCCCTGGACGGGCGAGATCCTCGCGCTCGCGAACGCGCCCGATTACGACCCGAGCGAGTACGGCCGCTTCTCCGCCGACGTCCGGCGCGATCGCGCGATCGCCGACGCGTACGAACCGGGCTCGACGTTTAAGCTCATCACCGCGGCGGCCGCGCTCGAGAGCGGCAAGGTGACGACGAGCGACCGGTTCGCGGCCCGCGATACCTTGCGCGTCGGCGGCAGCACGATCCACAATGCCGAAGACGGTTTTCTCGCCGGTACCGGCAGTACCGAAGATCTCGAAGATATCGTGACTTATTCGCACAACGTCGGGGCCGCCGAGGTCGGACTGCGCATCGGCGCGCGAACGCTCTACGCGACGATGCGGCGCTTCGGCTTCGGCGACGCGACGTTCGCCGGGTTACCGGGTGAGAACCGCGGCCTCGTACCCTCGCCCGATACGTGGAGCGCGACGTCGTTGCCGACGATGGCCTTCGGTCACGGCATCGCGACGACGCCGCTCGCGATGGCGCGGGCGTATTGCGCGATCGCCAACGGCGGTCTGCTGCTGCGGCCGCGCATCCTCGCCGACATCTTGGGGCCGGACGGCGCGACCGTCTACAGGTACCGGCGCGAAGTCGAACGGCGCGTCCTCTCGCCGCAGACCGCGGCGACGCTGCGCCGGTTCCTGCGCTCGGTCGTCGTGCGCGGCACGGGGAAAGGCGCGGCCGAAGTCCCGGGCTACGAAACGGCGGGCAAAACGGGGACGGCGCAAGTCGCCGAGCACGGCGTGTATGCCCCGGGCGAGTACGTCGCGTCCTTCATCGGCCTCATCCCCGCGGCCGTGCCGCGCTTCGTCATCCTCGTGAAGATCGAGAAGCCGCGCGGGGCGATTTACGGCGGCGTCGTGGCGGCGCCCGCGTTCGCGAGCATCGCGAAG
The DNA here is from genome assembly GCA_964250245.1 of uncultured bacterium. Classification (GTDB taxonomy): domain Bacteria; phylum Vulcanimicrobiota; class Vulcanimicrobiia; order Vulcanimicrobiales; family Vulcanimicrobiaceae; genus CAXTIY01. The sequence continues at coordinate 221 of CAXUFI010000434.1, read as the reverse complement.
ATGGCGATGATGCACGCGGGCGTCGTGCCCGCGTTCCCCGCGCCCGAACGGTTGGTTCACCGGACCTCGACGTCGAAGCGACGCGTATGATCCAATCGCCCGTCCGCGCTCCCGCGCTCGCGCCGCTCGTCGCGTCGCTCGACGCCGGGGCGCTCGTCTACGGGCCGACGGACGGCGCGGTCGCGGCGCTCTCGCACGATTCGCGGACGGTCGTGCCGGGC
>CAXUFI010000433.1:0-2224 GCA_964250245.1 uncultured bacterium | reverse complement strand
AGCGAATTCTGCTGGACTCCGGACATCGTGCCGGTTCCTCTCATGGCGACGCGGTTCGCCCCTCTATCGCGACGAAGGCCCGCCCGGGAAACCCCGCCGACGCCCCGTGCTCGCGGCCGGGCTCGTGACTAAATCTGCCACTCGTAGCAGTTCCAGAAGCTCGACACCGCGTGCGTCGGCCGGTAATACTGCAGGTCCGTATTGACCACGGCGATGCGGCGATAGAAGAATAAAAAGATCGCGGGCACGCGCGCCGCCAGGATGGTTTGGATCGCGTCGTAGGCTCGCTTGCGGGCCGCGCGGTCGTAGGTTCCGAGCGCGACGCGCTCTTGCCGGTCGAGCGCGGGATCGCAGAAGCGGTAGACGTTCTGTCCGGGGTGGGCCGCTCGCGGAATCTGATCGCACATCCATAGGACGGAATCGTCGGGGTCCGTGCCGTTGACCCAGGTGAAGGCGGCGACGTCGAATTTCCCGGTTTGGACGATGCCGCCGCCGCCGAACGAGGCGAAAAAAAGCGACGTCAAATAGGGCTTCACCTGCGCCTCGATCCCGACGTCGTGCCAATCGCGCTGCACGACGACGCTCTGCGCGGCCGCGACGGCGTTGCCGCTCGAGAGCGCCATGACGAGCGAGAGCCGGCGGCCGTTCTTCACGCGGATACCGTCGGGGCCGGCCTTCCAGCCGGCGCCGTCGAGCAGCGCGCGGGCCCGGGCGGGGTCGAAGCCGTAGTGCGGCACGGCGGGATTGAACGCCCAAAGAAAATCGGGTTGATCGGTCGTCGCCGGCGTGTTGATGCCGTGCGTGACTTCGGCGATGAGTCCGTGCACGTCGATCGCGTACCAGAGCGCACGACGGACGGCGACGTCGGCGAGCGCGGGCGACGTCGTGTTGAGCGCGAGCTGGCCGTACTGCGTGAACGGCGTCAGGACGACGCGCGTCCCCGCGATGTGCGCGAGCTGCGCGTAATTGGTCGCTGCGGCGTAGTATTCGAGATCGGCCTGATGCGATTGCAGCAGCGTGACGATCGTGTTCTCGTTGGGGACGGGCGTATACCAGATCGTGCTGAGTTTCGGCGGCCCGCGCCAATAGTGCGGATTAGCGTGGAAGACGATCTTGTTACCGCGCTGCCAGCGTTCGACGATGAACGGGCCCGTGCCGACCGGCTGACTGTTGAACGCGATCTGATTGATGTTCGGATACTTTGCGAGCAAATGCGCGGGCAGAATCGGATACGGATTCCCCGACGGCGCGAAGAACGTCGCAATGAACGGCGCATACGGCGCCCGCAGGTGGACCGCGATCGTATAGGGATCGCGCTCGTCGATACGCGCGATGCCGTCGTAGCCGACCGTGCTCCCCACGTTGTTGTTCTTATTCATGACCGCGTGCCAGGTGAAGATTACGTCTTCGGCCGAGAAGGGCCGGCCGTCGTGAAAGCGCACGTTGCGGCGCAGGTGGTAGACGATCGTCTTGCCGTCGCGGCTGATGCCCCCGTTGGCTTGGGTGGGGACGACGGTCGCCAGCTCCGGCACGAGCTCGTCGCGATCGCTCCAATTAAAGAGCATCCCGCCCCATAATTGCGCGAGGTCGGCGTCGATCTGATAATTGCCGACCACGGGGTCGAGCGTGTCGGGTTCGGAGAGGTTGACGATCCGCAGCAGCCCGTGGTGCGTCCAGGCGTTCGGCCCGGGGGCCGTCGCACCGCCGCCGGATCCGACCCGCGTGCAGCCCGCGCAGAGCGCGAAAACGACCGCCAAGGCCAGTGCCCGCACCGCGCAGGTCGCGCCGCTACGGGTCCATCGCGATCGTGTCGGACGTTTCGGCTCGCTGGCTCGGCGTCGGTTGACGCTCTTCCGTGAGGTCGTCCGCGAACGCCTCGTCACCGGCGTTCGCGTTCTCCTGGGCCTCGGCGGCCGTGGGCCGCTCGGGATCGATTCTGCCGTGCGCTGCGCTCATGAGCGCCGACGTTCCCAATCGCCGGCCGTTTGACCCGCCGGGACTTGGGCCACGAAGCGAAGATGGGAAGCAACATCGACCGCGGTAACGATCCGACCGAGCCGCACCGGCAACCCCCCGTAACGCGGTATGCGGCGATCATCGCGATCGTGGTCATCATCGGCGTCGTGTCGGCGATCCTCGTCGGCCGCAGCACGCAGAATCCGCGCCCCAAGGGCGTCGCGACGAGCCCACTCCCGGATGTGGGCACCGGACCCTCCGCCGCCGC
>CAXUFI010000432.1:0-2224 GCA_964250245.1 uncultured bacterium | reverse complement strand
ACTCGAACGCGCCGCGCCGCCGGAGCCGCTCGCGCCGCTCGCGCCGCTGGACGCGCGAACGTTCATCGTCGAAGAAGAACGGCGCGCTCACGCCGTCGCCGTCGCCGTCGCGGGCGAAGAGGCCGTTGCCGAGTACGAAGAACTCGACGACGACGACGACGACGACGACGACTCCGGCTACGAAGACGAGTCCGCTTACGAAGACGAAGGCGTCTACGCCGACGCCTTGACGGCGGAAGCGAACGAGCGCGCCGAAGCCCCGCCCGGTGCCGCCGGTTCCGTTCCGGACGAGCCGGCGCGCCGCACCTACATGCTGCCGCCTCTCGATCTCTTCGATCCGCCGCTCGCGGCGATCATCGACGACTCGCACCGCTCGGTGCTCCTCGAGGAGACGCTCGCCTCCTTCGGCGTCGGCGCGAAGGTGACGCACGTCGTACGCGGGCCCTCGATCACGCGCTACGAACTGCGCCCGGAAAAGGGCGTCAAGATTTCCCGCATCACGGCGCTGGCCGACGACGTCGCGCTCGCGCTCGCGGCGACCTCGGTGCGTATCGAAGCGCCGATTCCCGGCAAGTCCGCAGTCGGCATCGAAGTCCCCAACGCGCAAACGTCGATCGTCTCGATTCGCGAGATCCTCGACGCGCTGCCGCAGCGCGGCACGGTGCCGCCGTTGCACATGGCGCTCGGCAAAGACATCACGGGCCGGCCGGTCTTCGGCGATCTCGGCAAGATGCCGCACTTACTCGTCGCCGGCGCCACGGGCAGCGGCAAGAGCGTCTGCCTCAACACGATCATCGCCTCGCTGCTGGTCTCGGCGACGCCCGACCAAGTTCAAATGCTGTTCATCGATCCCAAACGCGTCGAGCTGACCGTCTACAACGGCATCCCGCATCTCATCAAGGACGTCATCACGGACGCGCGGCTCGCCGCGGGCGCGCTCTTCGAAATGACTAAGGAGATGGATTCGCGCTACGAGCGCTTCGCGCAAGCGGGCGTCCGCAAGATCGAAGAGTACAATGCGAAGTTTCCGGCCGAGACGTTACCGTACGTCGTCATCGTCATCGACGAACTCGCGGACCTCATGCTGATCGCGCCCGCTAAAGTCGAGACGACGATCTGCCGGCTCGCGCAACTCGCTCGCGCGACGGGGATCCATCTCGTCGTCGCGACGCAGCGGCCGTCGGTCGACGTAATTACCGGCATCATCAAGGCCAACATTCCGTCGCGCATCGCGTTCGCCGTCAGTTCGCAAGTCGATTCGCGCACGATCTTGGATATGGTCGGTGCGGAACGGCTGCTCGGCCGCGGCGATATGCTGTTCCTGCCGATCGACGCACCGAAGCCCGTCCGTTCGCAGGGCGCGCTCATCACGGGGCCCGAGGTCACGCGGCTGGTCGAGTTCTGGGCGACGCAGGCGCAGCCGGAGAATCTGCTCGCCGTCGAAGTCGTACCGATCGAAGACGATGATAAGAAACGCGATGTCGACCCGCTGTGCTACGCGGCCGCCGTGTTCATCATCGAAAGCGATTTCGCCTCGACCGCGCAACTGCAGCAACGCTTCTCGATCGGCCATCCGCGCGCGGTCCGGCTCATGAAGCAGCTCGAAGAGTTCGGCGTCGTCGGACAGCATGAAGGGACGAAGCCGCGGCGCATCAACATCGGCCTCGGCGAACTCGAAACGATCGCCGACCGGCTCGGAAAGCCGGAGCAGACCGATCTCTTCGCCCAAGAAGTGTAACGGACGAAGCTGCCGACGCGGTCCGGGGGTATCGCCGTAGCGCTCGCGCTGCTGGTCGCGTACGTCGTGCTCGGCCGGGCGGTTGCGCCGCGCCCGCCCGCCGGTCTCGATTTAGCCGCGGAGTCGCTCGTCGGTACGGCCACGCCGCTCGCGGCTTTCCTGACCGAGCTCGGCCGTTTCACGCCGTACGAGCTCGAGTGCGTCGCGGTTCTGGCGGCGGGACTCCTGCGCCGCGTTTGGCTCGGCCGCGCCGCGAGCGCCGTGCTGCTCCTGATCGTCGCGGAAGTGTCGAGCGACCAAATCAAACTCGTTTTTCACCGGCCGCGCCCCGAGCACTGGCTCGTCACCCACGAGACGAGCTTCGCCTATTCGAGCGGCCACGCGACGAATTCGCTCGTCTTTTTCGGTTTCTGGGCCTACGTCGCGCTGCGCTCGCGGCTGCCGGCCGCGGTGCGTCTCGCCGCCGCGCTCGCGCTGCTCGCGCTG
>CAXUFI010000431.1:0-2237 GCA_964250245.1 uncultured bacterium | reverse complement strand
AGCGTCGGCCTGAAATCCAAACCAAAACCTATCCACGGAACCCACCCAACATCAGTCGTACGATCGTAGCTATCCAAAAGCGGCTGCGTGCTTGCGCGCCGATCGCGAGCGCCTGTTCGCATACTACGATTGTCAAACGCGACGTGGATTCATCTGCGAATGACCAATCCGATCGAGTCGATCTTTGCGCCGATCCGCCTTCGTACCGATGCCATGAAGCGATTGCGCGCGGCTGAGTTTGCAACGGCGGTCACTCACGCACTCGTCATGAAGCTCTCGCCGTCATGGCGGCGTCTAAGCGGCTACCGCGATCTCGTCGAGTTCACCCGTGAAGCCGTTGCGCGCAAACGCGCTGAACGAGATAATCAATCACACCACGAGTTGCATCGCGCAAATTTACACGTACTTGAAATGGCCTCTGCGCGCTTCCGCAACGCTCGGAAAAAGTCGGCATTGACGCGTTGGCACGAAGGCGAATTTAAAGTGGTTTCGGCTTGCGAGGTACTTGAAGCCATCGGCGCTTATGCCGCGACTCAAAACTTTGTGTGTGCGAACTAAGTGCGATCGTGCGTCACGGATCGCGGGTCTTAAACCCTCGCCAGCATCGTATGGTTAGACGGTATAGACATAGGCGTTGTTGGGCCTGTCACCTCCGCGTACGACGTTAAAGTCAGCGGCAATAGCCCAATCAGATGTCAGTCTCGAGCGAACGAGGCGCGGAAATGCGGTTCGGACGGGTGCCAGCGTTATGATCGTCAGATCTGCCAAAGCGTCGGCAACGTTGGTTACGCAAGAACCAAACCACGTTCTGCCATTGTTCGGCCGTGGGCTGTAATATCAGCAGCGACGGCTTGCATGATCTTTTCGCGTTTCGACCTTGGGACAACGAATTTTAGCGGCAACACACGTGCTAATGCTCATCCTAACTTCGATCTCTCAAGAAGAAGCTTACGGAGTCACGAAAGCGGTTGTTTCACCATGTCTGCAGCATCAAACAATTGTCTCGATGCCGTTTTGCGGGGAAGCACTATCTGCTCAGTTGAAAGACGCATCAACTTCAGCGGTGATCGGTCTAGGCTCTGCAGCCATTCGGCCGAGACGAGCAGATATTCTTGAATATGGCTTCTGTTGCAGAGTTCCACGGGCGGGCCAGGACCGAGTTGTTTGCGTTGGCTCATTCAGAGCCTTCGAAGCCTAGAGGCAGCACGAGGCTCCACATGTGGCGCTTTAACAAATCAAAAAAAGAGGGTCCAGCAAATTCTCATTTGATGAACCTACAATGGTTGCGGGGACAGGATTTGAACCTGTGACCTTCGGGTTATGAGCCCGACGAGCTACCGGACTGCTCCACCCCGCGACGGGCGAACCTCACTATACGGATTGCCGCGGAGACTGTCAACTGCACCGCGGCCCCCGCCGGCCATCTTTTCCCGAAGACGGCGAAGGCGCGAAACGGAGCGGCGGCGTGGCCGCCACATAGCAGCGAGGAACGTCCGGTACCGCCCGGAACCGCAGCTCACGCATGATCTCGCCGTTCGTTCGCGCGCTGCCGAAAGTCCAGCTGCACTGCCACTTGGAAGGAACGGTTCGCGCCGAAACGTTCCGGGAGCTCGCGTCTCTGCGGGGCGTCGAGAGCGCGCGGGCTCGCGGGCCGCTCGCCGCCACCTACGCCTTCGGGACGTTCCGCGACTTCTTGTTGACGTTCGCCGAGGTCTGCAAGACGCTGCAGCGGCCCGAGGATTACGAACGGATCGCGCGCGAGTACGTACGGACGGCGGTCGCGCAGAACGTGCGTTACGCGGAGCTCTTCATCTCGCCCTCGGTCTGGACGTTCTTCCATCACGACCTCGATGTGCGCGAGTGCGTGACGGCGATTGGGGCGGCCTTCGAGCGCGAGGCGCGACCGGCCGGGATCGAGATCGCACTCATCTGCGATTTGACCCGGAACTTCGGCGTGGAGCGCGCGCTGCAAACCGCGCGCGTCGCCGTCGGCCTCGCCGAGGCGGGGCTCGGCGTGGTCGGGATCGGCCTCGGCGGCGATGAGGCGAACTTTCCGGCGTCCCTCTACGCCGAACCCTTCGCGTACGCCCGGGCGCATGGGTTGCGCGCCGTGGCGCACGCGGGCGAGGCCGCCGGAGCGCAGAGCGTCCGCGAGGCCGTCGAGCTCCTGCACGCCGAGCGGATCGGCCACGGCGTGCGCGCGCTCGAAGAGCCCGCGGTCGTGGCGCTCCTCGCGG
>CAXUFI010000430.1:0-2241 GCA_964250245.1 uncultured bacterium | reverse complement strand
GCGCTCGCGCTGTTCGAAGGTCACATCCGCGAGCGCCGGGTCGATTTCGAGATAACGCGAGATGACGGTCAGCAAGTCGGCTTTGAGCGCCTCGACGACGTCGGGCGCGAGCGACAGGTGATCCGAAAGCAGTACGAGCCGGAGACGCTCCTTCGCGGTCTCACCGGAACGCGGTTCCGGGGCGAATAGCCGGCGAAAAAATTCGAGCACTAGCAGCCTCCGAAAAACGAACTGAGCCGAGCGAAAAAGCCGGCCGGCGGGGCGGGCGGCGGCGGCGCTTCACCGGCGACTTTGGCGGCGATGGCGCGGTAGGCGGCGCCCGTCTCGGACGCCGGATCGAGCGCGAGCGGCTCGCCCTTATTCGTCGCCACGATAACGCCGGGCTCGTCGGCGATGACGCCGAGCAACGGCAGGCGTAACATGCCGTCGACGTCGGCGACCGAGAGCATCTTGCCCTTCTTCACGAGTTGCGGGCGCAGACGATTGATGATCAGCTCGGGCCGCCAGTCGCTCGGCAACAGGCCGACGACGCGATCGGCGTCGCGCACCGCCGAGACTTCCGGCGTGCAGACGATGATGGCGTGCGAAGCGCCCGCCACCGCGTTCTTGAACCCCATCTCGATCCCGGCCGGACAGTCGATTAATACGAAGTCGAAGCGTTCGCACAACGTTTCGACCAGCGTCTTCATCTTGGCCGTCGCGACGTCTTCCTTTTCGCGGCTCTGCGCCGCCGCGAGCAGAAATAACGAATCGCTGCGCTTATCCCGAACCAGCGCCTCGTCGAGCGTTACCTTCTCTTCGAGCACGTCGAGCAGATGAAACTTAACCCGGTTTTCCAGGCCGAGCACGATGTCGAGATTACGCAGGCCGACGTCGGCGTCGACGAGCACGACGCGCTTGCCCGACGCGGCGAGCGCCGCGCCGACGTTCGCCGGCGTCGTGGTCTTGCCGACGCCGCCCTTGCCGCTCGTAATGACGATCGCGCGGCCGCGGCGCCCGGCGGCGGCCGGGGTCGCTTGCGGCGAAGGGACGTCCGAGGCGGCGCTCATCGCCATATCAACCCGCTTTCCACATCGTCAAGAGGCGCCCGAGAAATCGCTGCGGTTCGAGATTCGTGAACGCGACGATCTCGCCGTCGAGCCGGCGCGCGATTTTATCGTAGATGCTCGCCAGGCGCTGCGTCTCGTCGAGCACGATCGGTACGCCGCGATTGGTCGTGTCGATCACTCCCTCATCGTCGGGGACGACCCCGAGCAGTTCCGCCGACAGGACGCTGCATACGTCGTCGACCGACAGCATGTCGCCCGAGCGCACCATCTCGGGCCGGACGCGGTTGACGACCAGCCGGTACGGCTTATTTAACTGCGTCAGCTTGCCGACGACGCGGTCGGCGTCGCGAATCGCGCTGACTTCCGGCGTCGTCACGACGATCGCTTCGAGCGCGCCCGCGACCGCGGTACGAAAGCCGTGCTCGATGCCGGCGGGACAGTCGATGATGACGTAATCGGCCGTCTCCGCCAGTTCCGCGACGACGCGCGTCATCGCTTCTTCGCTGACCGCTTCCTTCTCTCGCGTCTGCGCCGCGGGCAGCATCGCGAGCGACGGCAGCCGCTTATCTTTAATCAACGCTTGGCGCAGCGCGCAGCGTCCCTCGACGACCTCGACGAGATCGAAGACGATCCGCTTCTCCACGCCGAGCACGAGATCGAGATTGCGCAAGCCGATATCGGTATCGACGAGCACGACGTTGCGGCCGCGCTTCGCCAGCGCCGCGCCGACGTTCGCGGTCGTCGTCGTTTTCCCGACGCCGCCCTTCCCCGACGTAACCACGATCCGCCGTCCGCTCATCGTTTTACCTCCGCTTGTGGATAGGGGCCGATCGCGATGCGGCCGCCCGAGACGAACGCGACTTCGGGCACGCGGCGACGTTGCCCGTCGTCGCCGGTCGCCATGTACGCCGCGATGCGCAGCGGCGTCGGCGCGAGTTCGAGTGCGAACACGCGGGCGGTCTGATCGCCCTGCGCGCCCGCGTGCGCCGTACCGCGCAGCGCGCCGAAGACGACGATGTCGCCCGTCGCGACGAGCTCGGCGCCCGGGTTCACGTCGCCGACGACGACGATCGATCCGCGTCCGAGTCCCCGTGGTAGAGATACCCCGAAACGTACCGGCACGGAATCCGCAGCTTCGACCGCACCAGCGCAATCATGATGTGCGCAAAGTCCTGGCACACGCCCTGCCGGT
>CAXUFI010000429.1:0-2251 GCA_964250245.1 uncultured bacterium | reverse complement strand
CTCGACCAGCTCCCCAACCTGCTCGACCCCGACGTTCCCGACGGCCCCGACGAGCGCGCCCCCGTCGGGCGCGACGACGCGGGCCGCCGGATCGCTCGATACGGTGGCCGCGAAGCGGTCGCCGTCGCGGGCGGAGATCGCCGCGAGATGTTCGGCGAGCGTCGCCGCAAACGTCATCAAACGAGGCGCCGCAGCGGCTTGCGCTTCCAGAACCGGTAATAGTAGACGAGCTGCAGCGCGAGGCCCGCGATGAACGCCGCCGGATAGCCGTACCACACGCCGGTTAGGCCGATCCGCCGCGAGAGAACGTAGGCGACCGGGACTTCGACGAGCCAAATCGACGCGACCGAGATCAGCGTCGGCCAGACGACGGTTCCGGTCGAGACCATGATCGCGGAGATGACGCGCGCGTTCCCGAAGATGACGTAACTCCACAGCGTAATGAGCAGCAGGCCGTGCGCGATCGCCACCGTGGCGGGTGCGGTGATGAACCAGCGGATCACGTCCACGCCGAACACGTAGATGCTCGCGATGATGCAGCCTTCGATCGCGTAATTGAGGACGACCGCGGAGCGCACGATCGGCGCGAGCCGTTCGGTCCGGCCGGCGCCGATCGATTGTGCGCCGAAAATCGACGCGGCGATCGCGATCGAGATGGCGGGAAATTGCGCGTAGCTCACGATCTGATTGACGGCGCCGTACGCGGCGAGCGCGGTCGAACCGTAGTGGTTTACGAACGAGAGCACCGCGATCTCCGAGAGCGAGACCATCACGAGATTGATGCTCGTCGGGATGCCGATGCGCGAGATCGTTCGCACGAGCGGCCAGCGCAGCCGCAAATTGCGGACCATCGCGCGATCGAAGGCGAGCGGATTCTTCGTGGCGCCGAGATAGACCAGGAGCCCGGCGAGGGCGAGCGCGTTCGAGAGGACGCCGCCGACCGCCGCGCCGTTGGTTTGCAAACGCGGCAGCCCGAGCCAGCCGAGAATAAAGGCCGGGGTCAGGAGCATCGTCAGCACCGTGCCCGCGACCAGCACGAAGAACGGCGTCGTGGTGTCGCCCGTGCCGCGCATGAACGTCGTGTACATCAGATAGATGAAGAAGATCGGGATCCCGAAGAACACGATTCGCGCGTAGGCCGCGGCGAGATCGATGACGTCCGCGGGCGTGCCGAGCGCCGCGAGCACTTGATGCGCGAAGAGACCGCCGATACCGCCGACGACGATGCCGAGCAGAATCGTCAGCGCGAGCGTCGTCCCGGCGATCTGCTTGACTTTCGTGAGTTCGCGCGCGCCATAGGCTTGGCCGATGAGCGCCGTCGCGCCCGAGCCCAGACCGATGACGAACGAAATGAGGAGGAACACCATCGGAAAAATTGCGGAGACGGCGGCTAACGAGCTCACGCCGACGAGCCGGCCGAGGTAGACGGCATTCGCGGTTTGGCTGAGCGATTGCAACATGTTGCTGAGCACGAGCGGAACCAAGAACACGAGCATCGATTGCCAGATCGGTCGCGCGTCGCTCAGCGCGATGGAGGCGCGCTGCGGCCGGGCCGCTATGACGCATCTCCTTGCGGCGTTACGAGCATGGTGCGGGCGTTGGTGTACCAGACGAGGCCGGGCGGCGCGTTTTGCTGCCGCCGGACGTGTTTGCGCTCCGTGTAATCGACGTTGACTTTTTGCGAGTCGCGCGCTTTGGAATAGAACGCCGCGAGGCCGGCCGCGCGCTCGAGTTCGCCGGCGGTCGCGCGGCGCTGCGTATCGAATTGCAACACGACGTGCGCCCCCGGGGTCGCACGCGCGTGGAACCAGAGATCGCCCGGCCGCGCGAGGCGAAACGTCAGGTCCGCGTTGCCGCGCGGCGACCGTCCGACGTAGATGCGCGCGTCGTCCCCCACGCGCACGTCGAGCGGCTTCTGACGTCGGGCGCGCTCGCGGTGCACGGAGGCTTTGCGGTGCTCGAGGCGTTCGACGGAATCGGCGACGTCCGCGAGCGTCTCGGGCTCCGCGCGCTCGAGTTCCCAGGCGAGTTCGTCGGCGAACCGTTCGCCGTCCGCGAGGTCAGCCAAGCGCCGGGCGACGTGGTCGACCTTCGCCGTCGCCTTGCGATAGCGCGCGAAGATTTTCGCCGCATTCGCTTTCGCATCGAGGGCGGGATCGAGTTCGATCGTGATCTCCGGAGCGCTCGCCGGCGTAAAGCTCGTCGCCCCCGGCGGCACGTCCGCGACGTGCGCGTAGAGCAGGTCGCCCGC
>CAXUFI010000428.1:0-2263 GCA_964250245.1 uncultured bacterium | reverse complement strand
GCGTGCGGCCAGCCGCACCCACGAGCCAAGGCCGTCAAGCCGCTGCAGCGCCCCGCGATCAAGCGTGCAGAAGCAGTGCGGCCCTCTGATGTCGCATTGAATGCAGCTGCGCCGCAGTGGCATGGGTGGCTCCATGCTTGAGTCTAGTGCTGTTTGGCGCTTCCGCCGAGCCAACATCGGCTGCGCGCGGCAGAGAAAGCGCTATGCTCATCGTGAGAAGCCCTGCCTGGCAGCCGTTTTCAGAGCAGGAGAGGATGCACCATGATTTCGAAGGGTAAGTTATTCCTCGGCGGCCTCGTCGTATTCACCACGTCCCTGCTCGCTGCGGCGCAGACGGCGGCGCGCACGTCCGGCGTCTAAACGGTGACGCGCTCGGCCATGCGCAGCGCGACGAACGCGGCGACGTCGCTCGGCACCGTGCCGCGGCCGAAGCCCGCGTCGTAACCGAGTTCGGTCGCGAGCAAGTTCGTCATGCGCGGGCCGCCCGCGATGAGCAGGACGTCGTCGCGCAAATTTTCGGCTTCGAGCAATTCGGAGAGCGCCGTGAAATTTACGACGTCGCTGCCCTTCTGCGTGACCACTTGCGAGGCGAGCAGCGCGTCGATCGATTCGCTCTTCGCAAAGGCCACGAGCTCTTCGACCGAGATTTGGCTGCCGAGATTGTACGTCTCGAACTCCTTGTAACGCTCGAGCCCGTAATCGCCCTTGTAGCCTTTCATATTAAGGATCGCGTCGATGCCGACCGTGTGAGCGTCCGTTCCGATGCAGGCGCCCGCGATGCGGATCTTGCGACCGATCCGCGTGCGCACGAACGCATCGATCTCGTCCATGGACATGACGTGCGCTTTCGCCGACGGCGCGACGATCGCGCTCGCGTCGATCGCCACGGGCGTGCTCGCATAGACGATGAAGAACGAGAACCCCGTCGCGATCGGCCGCCCTTCGGCGACGGCGACTTCCGCAAAACCCATCTTCGTGACGAGCTGCCGCGCCGCTTCGTCGGCCGCTTCGCTCCATTCGAGCGGCAACGTAAACGAAAGCTGCACCTTGCCGTCGTCGCGCGTATCGCCGTACGGCTTGATGAGCGCGTTCACCGCGCGACCGCCTCCGGCGCGAGCGCTTCGGCGAACGGATTCCAGTAGTCCGGCGCGCGTTCGAAGACGCCGTCGAAGCCGCGGCCGCCGTCGGGCGAGCGGCGCACGTCGGCGAACGTCTTGCGCTCGATCGCCGTCATGAGACCGAGCTCCGAGACGCGCTCGAGCAGCGCGTGCGCTTCGCGCAGAACGCGTTGCGCGCGCCGCTCGACGACGCCGCCGGACTTGAATTCGATCTCATCGCCGAGATGGCGCGCCGTGTTCATCACGTAACGCGCGTTCTCGAGCGCGAGCGCGCGGTCGCCGAGGAACGGCGTGTGGATCGCTTCGGTCATCATGCCGCAGAGGTGGATCGTCTGCTTCGTCATCACCGACGTGAGATTGAACATCGCGTCGATGAGGTGGCCTTTGAAAACGTCGCCCGTCATATGCTTGGTCGGCGGCATATACTTGAGCGGCGCGGCGGGGAACACTTGACGCGCGAGTTGCGCTTGCGCGACCGCGAAGAGGAAGCCGTCCTCGAGCCCGGGGTCGATCTCGTAGGCGTCGCCGAGACCGATCTGCTCGTCGCGCATCCCCGCGCGATGCGCGAAGGCTTCATTGATAAATTGCGAGGCCAGCACGGCCGGCGCTTGCTCGACGGCATCGGCCGTCGTGAGATAATTATCTTCGCCCGTGTTGATGATGATGCCCGAGCGCGCGTTGAGCATCCGCGAGAAATGCTGATCGACGAACGTGCGCTTCATGTTGATGTCGCGAAAGAGGATGCCGTACATCGAGTCGTTGAGCAGCATGTCGAGCCGCTCGAGCGCGGCCATCGTCGCGATCTCGGGCATGCAGAGTCCGCTCGCGTAATTCGTGAGCATCACGTACCGGCCCAGCCGTTCGGAGACGGCGTCGAGCGCCTCGCGCATGATCCGAAAATTCTCTTGCGTCGCGTACGTGCCGCCGAACCCCTCGGTCGTCGCGCCGTAGGGCACGAAATCCAGCAGCGATTGTCCGGTCGAGCGGATAACGGCGATAATCTGCGCGCCGGCTTCGGCCGCGGCAATCGCCGCCGTGCGATCCTCGTAAATGTTGCCGCTCGCCACGATCACGTACAACAGCGGGGCCGGCTCTTGCGGCAGCCGCGCGAGCAGGCGCTCGCGCTCGGCGCGCCGCGCGTCCAC
>CAXUFI010000427.1:0-2266 GCA_964250245.1 uncultured bacterium | reverse complement strand
GCAGGCGGCTGCGCACGGCTTTGACGGCGGCGGACATCGCGGTCGTGGGCGACGCCGGCGACGGCTTGACGGGCGCCGACGTCGCCGCGCGCGAGCGGCCCGACGTCGCCGTCGTCGATATCGGGCTGCCGGGCCGCGACGGCATCGCGCTGCCGCGCGAGATCAAAGGCGCCTACCCGCTGACGCGGATCGTCGTTCTCACGATGCACGAACTCGATCAGGAAGTGCTCGCGGCGCTCGCCGCCGGGGCCGACGCGTATTGCGTGAAATCGTCCGACGCGTCGTTCGTCATCGATGCGATTCGCGCGGTGGCCGCCGGCGGCGCTTATTTCGATCCGCGCATCGCCCACGTCGTCCTGCGCCGGTTTTCCGGCAATTTCTCGCCCGCGGCTCCGTCACCATTGACGCCGCGGGAACTCGACGTGCTCAGACTCGTCGCCGACGGTGTGGGGAACGCGGAAATCGCGGTGCGGCTGCACTTGGGTCTGGGCACCGTCAAGGGTCACATCCGCGACATTCTCGAGAAATTAGCCGCGACGGATCGCGCCCACGCCGCGGTGACCGCCTTCCGCCGCGGACTGTTATCCTAATCTGCCGGTCGGCAGCGTTAGAACGGGCGGGCGCGGCGCAGAACGTCGACGAGATCGACTTCGTCGGCCTGAAACGAACCGTTGACGTCGCGATGGCCGATGACGCGCACGGGCATGCCGGGCTGCAAGTTGAGCCCGCGCGGCCGCAACACGGTGCCGTGGTGGAGATAGATGTGCGGGCCGCGCTCGAGTTGCAGATTGTACGGTTCGAAGTTAACGACGCGTCCGAAAAACTCGTGTTCGTAACCTTGCGCGCCGGCCGCCGCGGGTGCGGCCGCAAGCGCGAGCAGCGATAGGCCGAGAAGAACTGCACGTTTCACTTTAAAAAACCTCGTCGCATGGGTGCTGGTGCTGTAGTAACGCGCTCGCAACTCCCGGCGTGCCCGCGCCATGTGAAGAGTTCATGAAAAGTGCGGCGGAGGTCACGGTCCCGGGCCTAAACGCGGCGGCAGAACGACGACGGTCTCGAGGCTCGCAGCTTTCGCCGCGACGTACGGCGCGAGACGAGCGCGCCGCAGCCGCGGTCTCGCGTTGCCGGAAGTACGGCCGGTCGACGCGTTGCACGCCGCACCGCTGCGCACGATCCGCAGGCCCAACGTCGAGTTCGACGATTTCAGGTACTAATCGTGAGCCTTAGCGAACGCAGCAGTCGGCGTGCTCGGCGTACAACCGTCTTGGGTCGCGGATACCGGCGAAGACCTTATAGTTCTCGCGCCGTTGCTTTGGCGATGAGGTTGCCGTTGCCGGTGGAGGAACCGGTGGCGAGAACGACGGCACTCATGCCATTCCGCCGTTCGCATACAGCACTTGGCCGTTGACCCAGCGCGCGGGGCCGGCGAGAAACGCGACGATCCGAGCGATGTCGTCCGGCGTCCCGAGGCGCTCGAGCGGATTTGCCTTAGCAATCGTGTCGATGAGCTGCGGCGTCTTGCCTTCGAAGAATAACGGCGTCGCGGTCGGACCCGGTGCGACTGTGTTGACGGTGATATCTTTGCCGCGCAACTCGCGAGCGAAGATGAGCGTGGCGGCGTCGACGGCGCCTTTGGTCGCGGCATAGGCGCTGTACGACGGCGTGCCGAGTTTGGGGACGGTCGAAGAGAAGTTAACGAGCGCTCCGCCGCGTCGCACGTGTTTGGCGGCGAGCTGCGATACGACGAACGTACCGCGTACGTTGACGCGAAATAGACGATCGAAATCGGTAAAATCGATGTCGACGAGCGGCTTGAGAATCATGAGACCGGCGGCGTTGACGACGACATCGACCCCGCCGTACTGCTTCTGGGCAAACGAGAAGAGTGCCGCGGCCTGCGCTTCGTCGGCGACGTCGGCTGCGAAAGCGCAGGCCGAGCCGCCGGCGGCGCCGATTGCGGCCACGGTCTCTTCGGCGCGACTGCGTGCGCCGGAATAGCCGACGACGACCTGCAGGCCGTCGCCGGCAAGATGTTCGCTGACGGCGCGGCCGATGCCGCCGGAAGCTCCCGTAACGATGGCGACGCGCGTTATTTTTGGCATGCTGGTCCTTCTACTTAGAGTAAATCTTCGGCTAGACGGCTTCTCCGCTATTTGTTCACTGCATCCATATCTTAGTCATATATGGATACAAAGTCAATATAATCCCCGGACGACTTGCGCCGCAAATGCTCGATGTGTCAATATAATATTCCGATGACGAATGC
>CAXUFI010000426.1:0-2267 GCA_964250245.1 uncultured bacterium | reverse complement strand
GGCTTTGTGCTCGAGGTATTCGGGCTCGGAGATGCGCCGCTGCAGGCGGTCCGTCGCTTTCGCGAGCTTCGCGGCGTTAATGCGCGGCCTCCGAAGGCACGGCCGAGCGCGCGAACAGGTTGCGGCCCGTCATCGCGGCCGGCGGCCGCCGACCCAGGAGCGGCAGCAGCGTCGGGGCGACGTCGCCGAGTTCGCCGTTCGCGAGCGTCCCGGTGCGATCGCGCGAGATCAGGACGAACGGTACGGGGTTGGTCGTGTGAGCGGTCAACGCCGCGCCGCTCGGGTCGAGTTTCTCTTCGGCGTTGCCGTGATCCGCGGTGATGACGAGGATGCCGTCTGCGTCGAGGACCGCGCGTTCGAGGCGGCCGAGTTCCGCATCGAGCGTCTCGACGCTCGCAACCGTCGCCGCGAGGTCTCCCGTATGACCGACCATATCGGCGTTCGCGTAATTCATCACGATGACGTCGTGCCGATGCTCGGCGATGTCGGCGAGGGCGGCCGCCGTGATCTCTCGCGCCCGCATAGCGGGTGCCAGATCGTACGTCCGGACGCTGCGATCGGAGGGCACGAGCACCCGGTCTTCCGCCGGGAAGACGAGCTCCCGGCCGCCGTTGAAGAAATAGGTGACGTGCGCGTATTTTTCGGTCTCGGCGAGCCGCAGCTGACGCAGGCCCGCTGCGGCGACGGCCTCGCCGAACGTGCCGGCCTGCGGTCGCGGCCCGAAGAGCACCGGGTTCGTCATGTCCTCTTCGTATTTCGTCATCGTGCCGAAGAAGAGACGCTCGTAGGCGAGCACCGGAAACTCCCGGAAACCCGGTTGCGTGAAGGCGAGCGTGAGTTCGCGCGCCCGGTCGGGGCGGAAGTTGAAGAAGATGACGGCGTCGCCGTCCGCGACCGGGCGCGGTGCGCCGACGATCGCGGGGACTAAAAACTCGTCGCTCTCGCCGCGCGCGTACGAAGCGGCGAGCGCCTGCGCGGCGGTCGGCGCGGCGTACTCCGCTTCGCCCTCGGCGAGCGCCCGATACGCCCGTTCCACGCGTTCGTACCGCTTGTCGCGGTCCATCGCATAAAAACGGCCCGCGAGCGTCGCGATCGCGCCTTTGCGGTGCGCCCGCTCCAAGTGCAGTTCGAGGGCGTCCAGGTACCGGCCGAGCGAGGTGGGCGGCACGTCGCGGCCGTCCGCGAAGACGTGAACGGCGAGCGGGACGAGCGGCGCCGCGACGTCGATCAAGGCGAAGAGGTGCTCGATCGAACTGTGCACGCGGCCGTCGGAGAGCAAGCCCATGAGGTGCAGCCGGCCGCCGTGGTTCGCGGCATGCGCGATCGCGGCCGCGAGCGTGGCGTTGGTCGCGAAGCTGCCGTCGGCAAGCGCATCGTTGATGACGACGACGCCCTGCGGCACGACGCGGCCGCTGCCGATGTTGATGTGGCCGACCTCGCTATTTCCCATCACGCCTTTGGGCAGGCCGACGGCCTCGCCGCTCGCTTCGAGCAGCGCGTTGGGATACGTCGCGAGCATGCGCGTCCAGTTCGGCAACGCGGCCCGGGCGATCGCGTTGCCGTACGGATCGGCGCGGTACCCCCAGCCGTCGAGAATGGCGAGCACGAGCGGCCCCGGCCGCTCGGCCGCGCTCAAACCGCGACTCGGGCGGCGGCGCTCTCGACGATCGCCGCGAACCACGAAACGTCGAGGCTCGCCCCGCCGATGAGGCCGCCGTCGATATCGGTTTGCGCCATCAACGCCGCGGCGTTGCCGGGTTTCATGCTGCCGCCGTAGAGCAGCCGCGCTTCCGATAGCCCCGCCACGGCGCCCCGAATCTCGCGCATGACGCCGTTCGCGTTTTGCGGCGTATCGCTGAGGCCGGTGCCGATCGCCCAGATGGGCTCGTACGCCACGACGCAACGCGCGACGTCTTCGGGCGCTACGTTCGTAAAGGCGATCCGCGTTTGCGAGCGCACGACCGTTACCGCCAAGCCGTCTTCGTGTTCTTCGCGGGTCTCGCCGACCGCGACGACGGGCGTGATGTCGTGCTCGAGCGCGGCGCGCACTTTACGATTGACGGCCGCGTCCGTCTCGCCGTTATAGGCGCGGCGTTCCGAATGGCCGAGAATAACGAGCGTGACGCCGAGCTCGCGCAACATCGGCGCCGAGATCTCGCCCGTGAACGGACCGCTATCGTTCTCGTGCATGTTCTGCGCGCAGAGCCCGACGCGCTGCAAGCCGGCGGCGCGAACCGCTTCGAGCGCCGTGAACGGCGGCGCGACGG
>CAXUFI010000425.1:0-2286 GCA_964250245.1 uncultured bacterium | reverse complement strand
CGATACAACGCCGCGATGAAGGCCTCGAACGCATCGGCGAGCGCCGAACGCCGGCGCGCGGGCGGCAAGCGCGCGAGCCCGGCCCCGAGCACGAGCAACGCTTCGAAGCCCAGGCGCTCGGCCGTCCGCGCGAGCGCGGCGTCGGAAACCAAAGCCGCTTTCCGCAGCGCGAGCTCGCCCTCGGAAGCTTCGGGATAGCGCTCGAATAACGAACGCGCGACCACGAAGCCCAGGACCGCGTCGCCGAAAAATTCGAGCCGCTCGTTGGAACGCTCCGCCAGCCGTTCCACGACGGCGCTCTCGTGGATGAAAGCGAGTTCGAAGGCCGCCGGATCCGCCGCCGCGACGCGCGCTACGGCGAGTAGGGCCCGCAGGCGTTGCCGTCGCGCCTCACCCGGCACGATTACTCCGCGTATTTACCGAAAACCGTGACGCTGTTATGACCGCCGAAACCGAACGAACTCGAAAGCGCGATATCGACGTTCGCTTGGCGGGCCACGTTCGGGACGTAATCGAGCGTGCACTCGGGATCGGGAAACTCGTAATTTATCGTCGGCGGAATGATGCCGTTACGGATCGCGAGGATGGTCGCGACGCCCTCGAGCGCGCCCGCCGCTCCGAGCGCGTGGCCGTGCATGCTCTTGGTCGAACTCACCGCGAAGCGGTGACCGTTCGCACCGATCACGCGCCCGAGCGCCTGCGATTCGGCCGGATCGCCGATCGGCGTCGAGGTGGCGTGAGCGTTGACGTAATCGACGTCGCCCGGCGCGATGCCGGCGCAGACGAACGCGCGCCGCAGCGCGAGCTCGACGCCGCCGCCTCGCGGATCGACGGCGACCAGATCGTAGGCGTCGGCCGACTGTCCGTAACCGAGCAACTCGCCGTAAATCCGCGCTCCGCGCGCCCGCGCGAGTTCGAGTTCCTCCAACACGAAGATCGCGCCGCCTTCGGCGAGGACGAACCCGTCGCGCCGCGCGTCGAAGGGCCGCGACGCCTTGGCCGGCTCGTCGTTGCGCGTCGAGAGCGCCTTCATGGAATCGAAACCGCCCATCGCGACGTCCGTGATCGTCGCTTCGGCGCCGCCGGTAATCATCGCCCGCGCTTTGCCGTGCGTGATGAGATCGTAGGCGACCCCGAACGCATCGTTCGAACTCGCGCACGCGCTCGACACGGCGTACATGGGGCCGCGAAAGCCGTAACGCATGGAGATTTGCGCCGGCGCGGCGTTACTCATCAGCATCGGAATGAAGAACGGCGTGATGCGGCCCGCGGTCCCCGTCGCGCGCGCCTTCGTCACGTTGTCCTGGATCGTGATGATGCCGCCGATGCCGCTCGCGACGACGACCCCCGTTTCGTCGCGCAGCTCGCGACTCTCGGGAAACTGCGCGTCCTCGATCGCTTCCCGGGCGGCGACGAAAGCGAACTGCGCGTAGCGGTCCATCCGCCGCGCGTCGCGGCGGCCGATGAGGGCGTCGGGATCGAAATCTTTTACTTCCGCGGCGATCTGCGCCTTGAGGCCGGCGGCCTCCGCATCGAACGCCCGCACGCGCGCGACGCCGCTTTCACCCGCGATGAGGCGGCGCCAGAATTCGTCGCGCGTGTTGCCGAGCGGCGTGACCGCACCCATACCCGTGATTACGACCCGTTTTTTCTCCAAAACCGTTCTTTCTCGCGTCCGACCGGCGGCGACGCCGGTCGAGCGCAGCTGCAACGACGGCATCACCTCGTGACGCGCGGCGGCGGGCGCCGCCCCTGAGACGACCGAGCACAAGCGAAGGGACGGCGCGGAGCCGCCCCTGAAAAGGCCCGCTGAGCCTATGACGGAGCCGGTAAGGATGCCTGCCGCGGTTGCATCGGGCGTCGCGGCTTGCTATAGTGAAGCGCCATGTTCACCTTCGATCTGCAACTGTTCGCATCCAAGAAGGGTGCCGGTTCGACCCGCAACGGCCGCGATTCCAACGCCCAGCGGTTGGGCGTGAAACGCTTCGGCGGAGAGCTCGTGCTCGCGGGCAACATCATCATCCGGCAGCGGGGCACGAAGTTCTATCCGGGGCTCGGGGTCGGTATGGGGAAAGACAATACGCTCTTCGCGCTGGTTCCGGGCCGCGTCTCGTTCACGGAGAAGCGGAACCGCAAGCACGTCAACGTACTCGCCGAGGCGTAGCCCGGTCGCTCGCGTTCGCCTGGGGAGAGCCTGCGGGCTCTCTTCTTTTTTACGCCGGACGGGCGGCCCGACGGCTAGCGCCGCGTAACGCGTGCAATTCATCGACGAGGCGACGATAACCG
>CAXUFI010000424.1:0-2286 GCA_964250245.1 uncultured bacterium | reverse complement strand
GATGACGGCGACCGCGACGAGCGCACCGGCGGCCGCAACCGGAAGTCCGATCGCGTAGCGCTGTTTGTGCGTTAAGATGAAGAAGCGGCGAACGAGCACGCCTGCGACCGCGATGAACGCGAGTACGACCCAGCCGTACGGTCCGCCGTACGTCATCGGGTAGTGATTGCTGATCATGATGAAGAGCACGGGCAGCGTGAAATACGTGTTGTGCACCGAGCGCATCTTGCCGAGCAGCCCGGGTCGCGGATCGGGCCGCGTGCCGGCGCGCAATTGCGCGACGACGCGTTTCTGGCCGGGGATGATGACGAACAGCACGTTCGCGACCATGATCGTGCCGACCATCGCGCCCACGTGAAGGTACGCCGCTCGCGCGCCGAAGATGTGAAACAACGTGAAGTCCGCGGCGAGTAAAAAGATGCCGATCGCCGTCCACAGTGCCGCCGGCTGCTTCTCGAATACGCGGCAGAGCGCATCGTAGACGAGCCAGCCCGCGATCAGCGAGACGATGCTGAGCCCGATCGCAGCCGGCACGCCGATATCGAGCACGCTCTTGTCGATTAAGAACGAGGACGCGCCCGCCCAATAGACGAGCGCGAGCAGCGAGATGCCGGAGAGCCACGTGGAATAGGCTTCCCAGTAAAACCAGTGCAGGTTCGGCGTCAACGGTTCGTCGCGCGGACCCGTCATGTATTTCTGGTTGTGATAGAAGCCGCCGCCGTGAACGGCCCATAGTTCGCCCGCGACGCCGCGCTGCGACTCGGCCGCCGGCGCGGCGACGAGATGATCGTCGAGCCAGACGAAATAGAACGACGCGCCGATCCAAGCGATGCCGGCGGTGAGGTGGAACCAGCGCACCAGCAGATCGAGCCAATCCATCGCGTAGCCGCTCATGCGGGTAACACGCTCTCTAATCGCAGCCGCGCGATCTTCGCGATCTCGGTGAGCGCCGTGGCGATCTCCGTGGCGCGATCGCTCTCGCTGCGCCGTTCGAGCGCGCGGACGATCGTCGCCTTCGTCTGTTCGCGCGCGCAAATGACGAACGGGAACGAGAAGCGAGCGCGATACCGTGCGTTGAGTTCTGCGAAGCGCGCGAGTTCGCCCGGGGTAAGCCGATCGAGCCCGGCCGCCGCTTGTTCGCGGCGCGAGTCCGCCGTCAGGCGTCCTTCGCGAGCGACGCGTCCGGCGAGATCGGGATGCGCCGCGATGAGCGCGACTTGCTGCGCTTCACCGGCTTCCGCTACGACCGCCGTCAGCGCGGCATGCAGCGCGGCCCGATCGGCGAACGGCCGGCGCGCGTACGCGGCGCGCGCGACCCAGGGCGAATCTTCGAACGCGAACCCCACGGCGGCGACGAACGCGTCGGCGCTCGCGGCGTTAAGGGCTTCGATCGTCGTCACCGAAAGCTCCGGCGCTATGGCGACGCTGCTCGTTCGCAACGCTTCACGCATCGAAACCTTCGACGATCGCGAGAGCGTACTCGACGGCGCTTCGCTCTACATTCGCGACGGGGCGATCGAAGCGATCGGACCGGCGCACGAGTTGCCGCACGACGCCGAGCGCGTGGTCGACGCGAGCGGCTGTTTGGTCCTGCCCGGGCTCGTAAACACGCACCATCACTTCTACCAGACCCTCACGCGCGCCGTGCCCGGTACGCAAGACGTGGAACTCTTCGATTGGCTCGTCGCGCTCTATCCCGTTTGGGCGCGACTGACGCCCGCGGCCCTGCGCAGCGCGACGGCCGTCGCGTGCGCGGAGTTGCTGCTCTCGGGTTGCACGACGGCGAGCGATCACACCTATCTCTGGCCCAACGGCTGCAGCATCGACGATCAAATCGAAACCGCGCGCGAGATCGGGCTGCGCTTTCATGCCGGGCGCGGCTCGATGTCGATCGGCCGGTCGCTGGGCGGCTTGCCGCCCGACGATTGCGTCGAGGAGGAAGCCGCAATCTTGCGCGACACGCAGCGCGCGATCGAACGCCATCACGACTCGAAGCGCTTCGCGATGACGCGGATCGCCGTCGCGCCGTGCTCGCCGTTTTCGGTATCGGAGCGGCTCATGCGCGAGAGCGTGGCGCTCGCCCGCGCTTACGGCGTGCACGCGCACACGCACCTCGCCGAGACGTTCGCCGAGGAGCGATACTGCCTCGAGCGTTTCGGCTGCCGGCCGGTCGAGTACGCCGAACGGCTCGGCTGGACCGGCCGCGACGTGTGGCACGCCCACGTCGTACATCCCTCGAGCGCGGAGATCGCCCGGCTCGGCGCCACGCAGACCGGCGTCGCGCAC
>CAXUFI010000423.1:0-2289 GCA_964250245.1 uncultured bacterium | reverse complement strand
CTCGAGGCCGTCGACCCGGGCGACGGCCTCGAGCGCGCGCGTCATATGCGCCGGATCCGGAAAGCCTAAGCCGTGCGAAAGCGTGGCTCGCGTCAGCGAGAGCGTCCGGATGTCGTGCAACTGCCGCGCGTGTTCGGCCGGGCTCAGGTCGCCGCGCACCTGCGAACACACCGCGACGGCTTCGGCCGGATCGTCGAACGCCCGCGTCCAGCCGGCGAGCACGCTGTCGAGCACGTGCTGCACGACGGCCGGATGGGCCGCGACGTAGTCCCGCCGCGCGACGAGACCGTCCTTAATCAGCGAAGCTCCGGCGTCGCCGGCCCGAAAGACGATGTAGTCTTCGAGCGACTCCGCGCGCGCTTCGAACGCGTGCCATTCGTGATACGTCGTCATCTGCGCGCAGCTCACATCCGCGCGCAGGAGCGCTTCGGCCGTATCGAGCGCCGGCACGAGTTCGACCGAAGCCGGCGGCACGTGCAGCCGCTGCAACATCCAGCGCAATTCCAAATGTTCGCTACCCGGCCAGACCGCGATGCGTTTCCCGGCGAGATCGCCCGGCCGCTCGATGCCGTCGGCCCGGCGAGCCGGATAGACCAGGGGACTCGCTTGCTGAATGACGGCCAGGAGCGTCAAGGCTTCCGGCGCCGTGCTTTCCACCACATGCGCCGGACTCGCCACCGCGAATTCGCATGCTCCGGAGAGCACGGCTTCGACCGGACCCACGGACGCCGCAACCGGCTGGCATTCCAAAGCGATCGAGCGCGCCGCCGCCAACCCGCGATGTTGCGCGAGCAGATAACCGGCGAATTGCGCTTGCGGATGCCAGAGCAGCCGGATGCGGACGGGCACCATCATCCGTAACGTTCGCCGCCCGCGAACCAGTCGTCGAAACCGTCGCTCGTGCGCACCATGACGTTGCGCTTGCGCAGATACCCTTTGAGCGCGTCCCAGCCGTTCTCTTTACCGTAACCGCTATCGCCGAAGCCGCCCCAAATCGAACGCGGATCGTTCTTGTGATGATCGTTCACCCAAATCATCCCCGCGCGGATCGCGCTCGCCGCGCGATGCGCGCGCGTTACGTCACGGGTCCAGATCGACGCGCCGAGCGCGTACGGCGAATCGTTGGCCAGCTCGAGGGCTTCGGCTTCGGAGCCGAACGGCGTAACGGCGACGACCGGGCCGAAGATCTCGTCGCGAAAGATCGCCATATCCGGCGTGACGTCCGCGAACACCGTCGGCTCGATGAAGAACCCGGCGCGCAGCCGCGGCTCGAGTTCGGGCAGCCCGCCGCCGGCGATGAGTCGCGCGCCGTCCCGGCGAGCGGTCGCGATGTGCGTGAGACACCGCGCCCGCGCGGTGGCCGAGATGAGCGGCCCGACCTCGGTCGCGGGATCGGCCGGATCGCCGACGCGCAGCCGTGCGGCGCGAGCGGCGAAGAGTTCGAGAAACGCGGGATAGAGCGATCGCGCCACGAGGATGCGGCTCGCGGAAACGCACGTTTGGCCGCTCGCGACGAAGGCCGCGAATAAGGCGCCCGCCACGGCCTCGGCGAGCGGCACGTCGTCGAAGATGACGAGCGGCGTTTTGCCGCCGAGTTCGAGCGTACACGGTACGAGACGCTCGGCCGCCGTCGCGGCGACGCGTTTGCCGGTCGACGTGCCGCCGGTGAGGTCGATGCGCTGCACCGCGGGCGCTTCGCAAACGAGCGCGCCGGTCTTCGCGGCGCCGGTGACGACGTTGACCGTACCGTCGGGCAAGCCGGCTTCGGCGCACCACTGGGCGAGAATAAGCGGCGAGACCGGAGCCAGCTCCGACGGTTTGATGATGCAGCTGTTGCCCGCCGCGAGCGCCGCCGCGAGCTTCTTCACCAGAATGAGGACCGGATGATTCCACGGTGTGAGCAACGCGCACACGCCGAAGGGCTCGTACGCCGTGTACGCGACGAAACCGCCGCGCAGCCTATTGGACTCACCCTCGAGACCGGCCGCGATGCCGCCGAAATAATCGAGCCACTCGGGGATGCGGCTCATCTGAGCGCGCATCTCGCGAATCGGGCGCCCGGTCACCGCCGATTCCAGAGCGGCCAGCGCGTCGATACGCTCCCGCACGATCGCTGCGAGCGCGCTCAGCCGCCGGCTCCGGTCGAGCGCGTCGATGCGGCGCCACTGCTCGAAACCGGCTTCGGCCGCGGCCAGCGCCGCCGCGACCGCGCGCGCGTGCGCCTCGGGGACGGTGCCGATGCTTTCGCCCGTCGCCGGTCGCCCCACCGCGATCGTTTCCGCGCTGTGC
>CAXUFI010000422.1:0-2329 GCA_964250245.1 uncultured bacterium | reverse complement strand
GTTCGTGCGGCAACGCGGCGGGACGGCGCCCGCCGAGACGCTGCGCGCGCTGCACGCGCTCGCGGCCGAGATCGCGGCGGCGCCATGAGCGTCGCGTTCGATGTGTCGTCGGTCGAGCGGCGGCTCGGTCAAATCGAAGGGACGCCGCGCGCCGCCGCGCCACAAGCATCGGGCCCCGTCTTCTCGGCGACGGTTCAGCGGCAAACCGAGGCGCTCGTGCGCCGGGCCGCACGGGAAGCGCACGTCGAACCGGCACTGTTGCTCGCGGTAGCGCGCGTGGAATCGGGCTTCGATCCGCGGGCCACATCGCGTGCCGGCGCCGCGGGCGTCATGCAGCTCATGCCTGCGACCGCGCAGGCGCTCGGGGTGGAGAATTCCTACGACCCCGGGCAGAATGTGCGAGGTGGTGCGACCTATCTGCGGGAGTTGCTCGACCGGTTCGGCGGAAACACGGCCGCCGCGGTCGCAGCGTATAACGCCGGGCCGGGCGCCGTCCAACGCTCCGGCGAGCCGCCCGAAACGCGCGTCTACGTGGCGCGCGTGCTTGCGGCGTATCGTTCGTATCGCCTGCCTTAGCGCTGCGTGCGCGGGCGACGTCGCGAGCAGCGCGACGGCGCGGACCGAACGGCTGCCGTCTCTCGCGACGCTGTTACGTAATTACGAGCGCGCGGCGAACGATCCGGCGGCGACGGAGCTTAATGAGTTAACGATTTCGGGAACGATCGAAAGCGGCGGTCTGAAGGGAACGTTCATGACGTGGCGCGAGAGCGGCCGCGAACGGACCGACGAGCACTTGAGCCCGCGCGACGAGCGGACGCTACGGCTCGGCGACCGCTTTTGGTATCGAGATCCCGACGGTAACGTGCGCGAGTTGACCGGTTCGCTCGCGCGTCGCGCGCGCACCGAATATCTTATCGATTCGGGCGACTTCGCGCGCCGGCCGGATCGCTGCATCCTGCGCGGGCGCTCGGTCGTTCACGATCGTCCCGCGTACATCGTCGACGTGGCGGCCGAGGGCGGCGAAACGGAGACCCTCTACATCGACGCGCGCACGTGGCTGCCCGCGCGCATCGCGTATGACGAAGACGACGGCCGCGCGACGATCGATCTCTCCGATTGGCGCAGCGTCGCGGGTCACCGCTTTCCCTATCTGAGCGTCGAGTCGGACGGCGACCATCTCTTCGACACGATCCGCACGACGCTGGCGGTCGACGCGCCCGCTGCGATCGACCCGGCAACTTTCGCCGTGCCGGCCGGCCGGACGATCGAGATGAGCGCGCCCGAAACGGTGAAGCTCGCGTATCACGATGGGCATCTCTACGCACCGGTCAGCATCGCCGGCCAGACGTTCGACTTTCTCATCGACACCGGGGCGCAGAGCGTGCTGCTCGACCGGCGCGTCGCCGCCAAGCTCGGACTCGCCGGCGCGGGCGCCTTCGAAGCGAGCGGAGCGAACCGCACCGCGGGACTGCAATTCACCGTGTTGCCGGAACTGCGGATCGGAACGCGTGGAAAGCTGAGCGGCCTCGTCGCGACCACGCTCGACCTCGCCGCGTCTTCGGGCGGCGTGCTTCACGCCGACGGCATCCTCGGCTATCCGTTCTTCGCAGCGGCGAACGTGCGCTTGGACATCGCCGGCCGGGAAATGACCTTCGGGCCGCCGGGGAGCGTGACCACGCAAGGAACGCCGCTCCCGCTCGATCTCGATCGCGGTCTCGCCGAAGTCGTGCTTCGTCTCAACGCGGACGTCGCCGCGCCGTTCGTGATCGACACCGGAAATTCGGCCGATCTGCTGCTCTACAAGCCGTTCGTCAACGGACATCGCGGCATCGTACCGTTCTCCTCGAACCGGCACGACAGTTACGGCATCGGCGGTGCGGCCTCGTCCTATCGCACGGTTTTGGATCGCATCGACTTCGGCGCCATCTCCGTCTATCACGTCGATACCGACGCGATGCTCGCCGGCGGCGGCGCGTTCGCCGATCGCTTCGATGCCGGCAACATCGGGCTCGGCGTGTTGAAGAATTTCATCCTCACGTTCGATTACGCTCACGCCGCGCTTACCGTCGAGCGCTCGGCGGAGTTCGACGACGGGCGTACGCGTAATTAGGCGGCAATAGCGCGCTTACGTTCCGGTCCGGCAGGTATCGTATGCTGCCCTCACACTTCGACCGAGGACAACGTGAACGATATCGTCGACAGCCGCTCCCTAGCCGTCCTGCGAACGCGCCTGAACTATATCGACCGGCGCTCGCTCTCGCAAGCTTGGTTTTCCGCGTTGCACCTGGCCGAAGGCGGCAACAGCGTCGCGCCGGCGCGACGCTGTTGC
>CAXUFI010000421.1:0-2333 GCA_964250245.1 uncultured bacterium | reverse complement strand
CTCGTGCCGCTCGTCGCGCTCCTGCGCGCGGGCGGCGACGTTCCGGTCACGATCGATTATCACGACGCCAAATTGCCGGCGCACTTCAAACGTGCCGATCGCGCGAACGCCCGCGCGGCGCTCATTCTCGGCGATGACGAGCGCGCGCGCGACGTCATCGTCGGCCGCGATCTGGTCACGCGCGAACAGCACGTGCTCGGGCCCGCGGCGTCGCCCGAACTGCTCGCGGAAGCGATCCTCGCCTGGTATGCGACGCTCGCGCCCGCCACGTCGGTCGCGGCGTGAATGACGAGCGCGCGGCGCTCGACGCGTTACTCGCCATCGTGCGCGAACACGATCTCGATTCGCTTACCGTGCGCGTCGGAACGTCGACCTACGAACTCGTGGCGCGCTCGCCGGCAGCGGCGCCGCTCCCCGCGGCTGCAAGCGATCCCGTCCCCGTTTTCGGCGCGGTCCTGCCGCCGGCCGAAGAGCCCGCGCCGAGCCCGCCGCTCAACACGCTCAAGGTGGTCGCGCCGATCATCGGCGTGTTCTATCGCTCGCCCGCGCCCGGCACCGAATCGTTCGTCGAAGTCGGCGACCGGGTCGCCGTCGGCCAGGCGCTGTGCATCCTCGAAGCGATGAAGCTGATGAACGAGATCACGAGCGATTATGCGGGTACCGTACGCCGGATACTGCCCGAGAACGGCGCGCTCGTTTCGGTCGGTGAGGAAATGTTTTGGATCGAACCGTAACGCCGCGCGCGCCGCGCGCTCCGCGCAGCTATCGCGAACTCATCGAAGACCGGCGCGGCTTACTCGACGGCGGCCGCTACGAGGCGGCCGTCGCGCACATCGCGCGAACGATCGCGACGGCGTTCACGTCCGGTCACCGCGTCTACTGGTGCGGCAACGGCGGCAGCGCGGCGGATGCGCAACATCTCGCCGCCGAGTTCTCGGGGCGCTTCTTACGGGAGCGGCGCGCGCTACCGTCGGAAGCCTTATCGGTCAACACGTCGGCCGTTACCGCGATCGCCAACGACTACGGCTACGACCGCGTGTTCGCGCGGCAAGTCGAAGCGTTCGCGCGTCCGGGCGACGTCGTCATCGCGATCTCGACGACCGGGAATTCGCCGAGCGTCGTGCTCGCGCTCGAGGAGGCGCGGAAGGCCGGCGCGACGGCCGTCGCCTTCACCGGTAACGGCGGCGGCCGCATGACGGCCCATGCCGACATCGCGCTCGTCGGTCCCGATGGCTATTCGGCGCTCGTGCAAGAGATCCACATCACGCTCGGCCACATCATCTGCGATCTCGTCGAACAAGCGGTCTTCCCGGAGGCATGAACGCGGCGCTCGGCACGCAACCGGCCGCGTTTCTCGACCGGGACGGTACGCTTATGGAGGATTCGGGTTTCATCGGCGATCCCAAGCGCGTGCGCGTGCTGCCCGGCGTCGCCGAAGCGCTCGTCGCGCTCGCCGCAGCGGGTTACGAACGGATCGTGGTGACGAATCAGTCGGGCGTCGCGCGCGGGTATTTCGACGAACCCGACGTGATCAGCGTGCATCGCACGCTCTCGAGCGAACTCGCGGTGCACGGCGCGGCGATCGACGCGTTCTACTTCTGCGCGCACCTCGTCGATTGCGACTGCCGCAAGCCCGCGCCCGGGATGATCGCTCGCGCGGTCGCGGACCGCGGGCTCGCGCTCGCGGCGAGCGTCATGTTCGGCGACCGCGCGAGCGATATCGCCCTCGCGCAGAACGTCGGCATCCCGGGCATCCTCGTCAACGCGCAACCGCACTACGACGGGCCGCCGCCCTGGCACGTCGCCCGCACGCTGCGTGAAGGCGTGGCGTTCTATCTGGCGTCGGCCCGTGCGTGATACGCTCGCCGGCACCGGCGCGCGCGAACTCTTCGCGCGCATGCGCGATAAGCGCGTGCTGGTCGTCGGCGACGTGATGCTCGACGAATGGGTGTGGGGCCGCGTGACGCGGATCTCGCCCGAAGCACCCGTGCCCGTCGTGACGGTGCACGACCACTCGTTCACGCTCGGCGGCGCCGGCAACGTCGCGAGTAACTTACGCGCGATCGGCGCGCGCGTCGCCTTCGCGGGCGCGGTCGGCGACGACGCCGAGGGCCGCCGCGTCCTCGCGCTCTTCGATGCGCAGGGCGTCGACTGCGGCGCCGTCATCGCCCTCGACGACCGGCCCACGACGCGCAAGACGCGGATCGTCGCGCACAACCAGCAAGTCGTGCGCGCCGACTGGGAATCGGCGGAGCCGCTCGGCCCGAGCGACCGGGCGCGGATGTGCGCGCTGGTCGCGAAGCTCGCGCGCGAGTACGATGCCGTCGTGCTCG
>CAXUFI010000420.1:0-2335 GCA_964250245.1 uncultured bacterium | reverse complement strand
ACATTAACTCCCCGGGCGGCCCTTCGCCGGCCCCTGGCGCGGGGGGCCCCGCCCGCCGAGCGCCGCAAGCGTCAGGCGACCTGCACCGTCGCGGCGGTCTCGGCGAGCGCTGCCCGGACAGCCCGCACGCGCGTCGCGATGCGGGCAAAGGTCGCCGGATCGATCGCCTGCGCGGCATCGCAACGCGCGAACTCGGCGGCGGGATGCATCTCGACGATCGCGCCGTCGAGCCCGGCGGCCGCGGCGGCGAGCGTAAGCGGCTCGATAAGCGAGGATTGCCCCGACGCGTGCGAGGGATCGAGAATAACCGGCAGATGCGTTAACTCTTTAAGCCGGATCGCGCCGCCGAGATCGGCGACGTTCCGGGTGTGGTGATCGAAGCCGCGGATTCCGCGCTCGCACAGCACCACGTTCGGATTATCTTCCACGAGAACGTACTCCGCCGCCAGCAATAACTCGTCGAGCGTTCCGGCGGGACTACGCTTGAGCAGGATCGGCCGGCCCGTTCGCGCGGCCGCGCGCAATAGCGGCACGTTCTGCATGTTGCGCGCGCCGATCTGGATCATGTCGCAGTATGCGGCGACGAGCGGCGCCTGCCGTTCCGCGAGCGCTTCGACGACGACCGGCAAGCCGTAACGCTCGCCGGCCTGCGCGATAAGCGGCAAGCCGGCGTCGCCTAGACCCTGAAAATCGTAGGGCGACGTGCGCGGCTTGTACGCGCCTCCGCGAAGCATCAGGCCGCCGGCGCGAGCGACCGCCGCGGCGGCCGCCGAGATCTGCTCCTCGCTCTCGATCGCGCACGGTCCGCCGATCAGCGCGAAGGTCTCAGCGCCGAAAACGGCGCTCCCCGCCCGCACGATGGTCGTATGCGCGCCGGAACGCGCGGCGAGACGATAAGCTACAGCCATAAACTCCCCGTAATGAAAAGAAAAAGCCGCCCGGTGCGGGGCGGCTTTCGAACGGACGACGTTCTGAAGCGCGCGCTTACGGCACCGGCACGAACGTGCGGCTAAACCAGTACCAGAAGCGGAACGCGATCGACATCGCCGCCACCGTACCCCGACCCGGTTCCAGAAGTCAACCCTCGCGCGGGTTACACGGCGCTCCTGGCCGTCGTTTCCAGTACGATCGTGACGTAGGCCGCCGCGTGAAGCTTCGCCAGGATCGTTTCGAGATCGGCCGGAGCCCGCGTTTCGAAGGTGATGTCGAGGTGGGCGTTCTTCGAGGAAATGTCGTGCGAGAGCCGCTGGTGCGCAACGTCGAGAATGTTCGCGCCGCACTCGCCGATCAAGCGGGCGACGTCGCCGAGCATCCCGGGGCGATCGTTGATCTCGACGCGGAGCCGCACGACGCGGCCCTCGCGCAGGCGCACGCGCTCGATGACGTTGGCGAGCAACCCCGTATCGATATTTCCGCCGCACACCACGAGCCCGACGCGGCGGCCGCGAAAGCGATCCGGGTCGTCGATGAGCGCCGCGAGCGGGACGGCCCCGGCGCCTTCCGCCACGAGTTTCTCCTCTTCGATAAGCAGATGGATGGCACGCTCGATCGACTGCTCGGAGACGAGCAGCACGTCGTCGACGAGCTCGTTCGCGATCGCGAGCGGAATCTCACCGATCGATTTCACCGCGATCCCTTCGGCAACGGTTTGACCGCCGTATACCGGCGCTAGGCCGGCGCGAATCTGAAAGAACGACGGATAGAGCTGCGTTTGAACGCCGATAACCTCGACCTGCGGCGCGAGCGCTTTTACGACGACCGCCATGCCCGCGATCAAGCCGCCGCCGCCGACCGGCACGAGCAGGACGTCCAGATCCGGCGCGTCGTGCACGAGTTCGAGCGCGGCCGTACCTTGGCCGGCGACGATGCGCTCGTCATCGTATGGATGCACCATCGTCAGGCCTTCTTGCGCCGCCACCGCGTGGGCCCGCTCCGCGGCTTCCGCCAGCGTCGCGCCGGTCAGCACGACGCGCGCACCGAACGCTTGCGTGCGGCGCACTTTCGTGAACGGCGTGGTAAGCGGCATCACGATCGTGGCCGGCAGCGCGAGCCGCGCCGCCTGATACGCGACGGCCTGGGCGTGATTCCCGGCCGACATCGCGATGACGCCGCGTTCGCGTTCCGGACGCGTGAGCTGCAGCATCCGGTTGGCGGCGCCGCGATCCTTGAAGGCGCCCGTGCGCTGCCGGGTCTCGAGCTTGAGCATCACCTCGGCGCCGGTCTTCGCGGAGAGCGAGACGGCCGGCAGCGCGGGCGTCCGCACGGTGTAGTCGGCGATGCGTTCGGCGGCCGCTTCGACGTCGCGCAGACCGACCGGAAGCCTCATCCTTCGAAC
>CAXUFI010000419.1:0-2340 GCA_964250245.1 uncultured bacterium | reverse complement strand
GTCGCCTACTTCGCGCACATCGGCGGTTTCGTGTCGGGCGTGCTGCTGAGCGGATTCTTCCGGTGAACGCCGGGCCGGCGCGGCCGCGCGTCGCGATTTTAGGCGCTGGAGCGATGGGTACGCTTTTCGCCTACCAGCTCGCCGAAGCGAACGACGTTACGCTCGTCGACGTGCGCGGCGACGTCGTCGAGACGATCGGCCGGAGCGGCGGCGTGCAGCTCGACGACTTGCCGGTGCGGGCGGTTACGGCCACCCGCGATCCGGCGCGGGCCTTCACGGCGAACTACGTATTCGTCTTCGTCAAAGCACCCAACACGCTCGCCGCGACGCGGCCGTTCGCCGGGAAGCTCAATCCCGCGACCCCGATCGTGTCGTTACAAAACGGGCTGGGCAATGAGGAAGCCATCCTCACCGCGCTCGGCGGACCCGTACCGCTCGTTATCGGAATTACCGACGTCGCGGCGCTGGCGGTCGGTCACGGCCGTTCGCGGCGTCAGGGTTTGGGGAAGACGGTCGTGGGCTCGGCGGGAGCTTCGACGGCGACGGTACGCGCGGTGCGGCAGCTCATGGCGCAGGCGCACCTGGAGTGCGCGACGGCCTATGACATCCGGCCGCACCTCTGGGGCAAGCTGCTGGCGAACGCCGCGATCAATCCGATCTCGGCGCTCGCGGGTTCTCAGAACGGAATCGTGACGACCGATCCCGACGCGGGCGAACTCGCCCGCTCGGTCGCGCTCGAAGGCGCCGCCGTCGCCCGCGGCCTGCGCATCAATCTGCCGTTCGGCGATGCCTGGGAGTACGTCCGCGGCGTCGCGGCGGAGTCGGCCGGCGACCGGAACTCGATGACGGTGGATCTCGCCGCGCACCTGCCGACCGAGATCGAGCAGGTGAACGGCGCGATCGTCAGCGCCGGGAAGCGGCTCGGGGTGGCGACGCCGTATAACGAGGCGCTGCTGCGGCTCGTCAAGGCCAAACAGAGTGCCGCGCGCGAATGACGGACATCGTGTCGAACGCACCGCCCGAAATCGCAGCCGTCATTTTCGATATGGACGGCGTCCTCATCGATTCCGAGCACATTTGGGAGCGCGTCCGGCGCGCGTACGTGCTCGAGAACGGCGGCCGTTACGACGACCGGGTCACGGCCGCGGTGATGGGCATGAGCGCCCCGGAGTGGTCGGAATATCTGCGCGTGACGTGCGGCCTCAAACGCTCGGCGGACGAGATCAACGAAGGCATCGTCACGGGCGTAGCCGCGAGCTATCGCGCCCAATTGCCGCTCTTTCCGCTGGCGGCCGGCGTCGTCCGGCGGCTCGGGGAACGGCTGCCGCTGGCGGTCGCGTCGTCATCGAACCGTTCGCTCATCGATCTCGTGCTCGAGCTCGCGGACCTGGCCGACGCGTTCGTCGCGACCGTCTCGGCCGAGGAAGTCGAGCGCGGGAAGCCGTCGCCCGACGTCTATTTGCGCGCCGCCGAGAGACTCGGCCGGCCGGCCCGGTCGTGCGGAGCGGTCGAAGATTCGAGCAACGGGATTCGGGCGGCGCACGCGGCCGGCTGCTACGTGGTCGCCTTACCGCATCCGCAATTTCCGCCGGCGCCCGACGCGCTCGCGCTCGCCGACGTGTCGCTGCACGGTATCGGACTCCTGACGCCCGCGACGTTCGGACTCGCGTGACGGTGCGCTTCGCGTTGCCGCTCGCGATCTACGGCTGCTGCGCCGCGCTCGGCGCCACGGCCGCGCGCGCGGGCGACGTCGTCATCACGCTCGATCCGGCACGCTCGGCCGTTACGTGGGAGCTCGGCGCGGTGCTGCACACGGTGCACGGGACCTTCACGCTGCAGCACGGCTCCATCGGCTTCGACCGCGCGAACCCGGGGAAAGCCGCGGGCGAAGTCGCGATCGACCTGACGAGCGGGCAAAGCGGTAACGCCAAGCGCGACGGCCGGATGCAGAACGAGGTGTTGGAGACCCCGAAATTCCCGAGCGCCGTGTTCACCGCACAACGCGTGAGCGGGCGGCTCGTCACCGATGCGCCGTCGCAGCTCGACGTGAGCGGGAGCCTGCTCATCCACGGCGATCGGCACCCATTGACGCTTCACGTCATGGTCACCGGGAGCGCCGCGGGGAGGCGGGTGCAAACGCACTTCGTCATTCCGTACGTCGCCTGGGGCCTCAAGGATCCGAGCACGTTCGTGTTGCGCGTCAACGATTACGTCGACGTCGATGTCGACGCCGCCGCCACGGAGCGCAGCGCGACACCGCAGTAGGAACGACGACGCGAACGGCTCGCGCGCCGCGTCGTCTAATACCCGGCCGTCGCCTCTCCGGGTGAAACGGCATGC
>CAXUFI010000418.1:0-2347 GCA_964250245.1 uncultured bacterium | reverse complement strand
GGCGCCGGCGGCGGCGGAACGCTCGGCGGCGGCGGCGGCGGCGGCGGTTCCTTCGACGGCGGAACCAATCGGACGCTGGTCTCCGGCGGCAACAGCGGCAACGGGTCAGTCGTCATCACGCCACACTGACGTTTCGATAGTCGTTAGCACCGCTGCAAACGGCCGGCCCATACGTCATCGAACTCGAACGAGCGGCCTCCCTCCTGCGGACGTCGGGAAACCGACAGCGTATTTTACCTAGCGGCTGCCGGCTAGGCCTGGCCCAGTTCGCGCCAAACCGCTAATCGAGACCACGCGTTTAGCTCCGGCTTGTTTCATCTGATACATTTCGTTGTCGGCTTCTACGAGAACTTGCTTCGACGACGTGTAGCCCGTCTGGTCGACGATGATACCGATACTCAACGATATCGTGATCGCGGCCTCTCCGACCGCAATCGGGCTCAAGAATGCCCGTTCGATTCGCTTGGCGATGTCTCGCACGTTAGCGACGCTGTGGGGGTGCACGAGCAAGACGACGAATTCATCACCGCCGTAGCGGGCCACCGTGTCTTTCTCGCGAACCAGTGCCGAAAGTTTCGTGGCGACACCCTTGAGAGACTCGTCCCCGGCTGCATGGCCGAGCGTATCGTTGATCGACTTGAAATCGTCGACGTCGATAAAAAGCAATGCGAAGCGCGGCGTCCGAGAATCACGCTCGATTTGCCGCTCGAGCAAATCGACGATTGCGGCACGATTCGGCAGTGCGGTAAGGTAATCGTGCAGCGCTCCGTGCTGAAAATGCTGCTCGCGGTTGACCCGCTCGGTGACGTCTTGAAGCATGACGCTACAGTGATTGGGTGGCCCGTTTGTGCCGATCGGAGACACGAT
The DNA here is from genome assembly GCA_964250245.1 of uncultured bacterium. GTDB lineage: Bacteria > Vulcanimicrobiota > Vulcanimicrobiia > Vulcanimicrobiales > Vulcanimicrobiaceae > CAXTIY01. The sequence continues at coordinate 1,480 of CAXUFI010000418.1, read as the reverse complement.
CGTGTGACACCAGACTCGGTCTTGATTGCGACGCGAAACCAGTAAATCGGCTTCGTGCTTAGAGATCGCGCCGGACCGAAGACCTCGGTATAGTTGGTCGAGCGCATCGGGCGGTTCGACCGAAAGCGTATCGAAAAGCGTCCGCGGCCTTTCATCGGCGACAGCACAACCGACGAAATGCAAATAGGCTTCGTTGCATTCGACGATATTTGCGTACATGTCGCTGATCGCTATCGGTAGCGGCGATTCGGCGAATATCGCTTGGAAGCGAGCCTCTCGAACCGCAAGCTCGGATTTGGCTCGATCTCGCTCTAACTCCGCGTCGAGTTTGGCCCGCTCTTGACGCAATTCTGCGAGCATGCGCCGTTCGCGTTGCGTAAAGAACGATGCGATGAGCCAAGCGATGAGCACACTTGCGAGAAGAGCGAAGCTATAAGCGACCCACAAGCCGCGCAACCGCCTGTGGTCGGCTACGATCAACCTCGTAAGTAAACCGGCGATCGTCCGTCGCATTAGGCTAAAGACGACATCGTTCTGCCGGATGAGACGGCGTTCGGCAATCACCACCTCGGCGCGAGACCGGGCGCGATCCCGACCAGCCTTTTGCCAATGCTCGATCTGCGCGTTAAATGCTTTGCCGAGGGCTATCGATCGTTGGATCGGCCGCACTAAGACCGGAGCGAGGTCGCTCTCGTCATCGACGGCCTCGTTCACGTCGTACCGCGTCGTAAGCAGCATCTGTTCGGCTTTCGCTTCGTACCGAGCCGAGTTCAGCGTGTCTTGGTCGGCAGCCGAGGCGGCGATAAATGATTGCGCTTTCGGCAGATCGTAGCTGACGCCGTTCGCGAGGTTGAGGATGGCCGGGTGCGGATCGTATACCAGCTTCGAATCGCTTCCGAGTGCATTTATCGTCTGCACCGCCACGTAGGCGAGAGGCCCGAGTTCCCCTTCGCCCAGGACCCTATGGCGCAGGTTCGGCGTCCCCGCCGTCCGAGCAGGAAACTGCCGGTGGCAGCCTAGTGAGGCGATGTGCTCGGAGCCGGATCGGGAAGGACTCGAATCTGCAAACGAACGGGCAATGATGTCGCTTAAATTTGCGTAAGCGCCTGAGAGACAGCTATTCCCTTGCATTTCGATGCGGATCGCTCGCTGGTCGGCAGCTAGCTGCTCGGCTTGCACGAAGATGCCGTACGATAGCGGCGCGGCAAAGAAAGCGGTCAAGGCGACGACGCGTACCAGGGACCGTAAGAAGCCGTGCTGAGATTTCACGCTCGTCGGTATATCGACGCAACGCCGTCCTGCGGCAATGTCTTAACCTAGATTAACCGGTGCGCTGCATCACAGTTATGCAGATGCGCGCAAAGTCGGCCGTATATAGACTTCGGATGGCGTCATTCAATTTGAAAATAAGGCGAATGTCGCATCGCATTGAGGTTGTCCCGGTTTCCCGGACACTTATCTAGCGCCGGAGAAGATCCGG
>CAXUFI010000417.1:0-2351 GCA_964250245.1 uncultured bacterium | reverse complement strand
TTCCTTAACGAAACTTCGCTTCCAGGCGCCTCGATCCAGACGAAATCAACGCACCCATCGAGCTGAGCGGGATGCGTCGATTTCGCTTGGCTCGTCGTTGCTGGGGGCTCGTTTCCTGAGGGAAACTTCGCTCGGGCGCTCGATCTCGGCGAGGACACGCGTCCGTTGGGTTGTGCGGGGTGCCGGTGGAGGGGCTAGGCTTGTTTTTCGGCCAGGCGGGTTAGGAATTTGGCGCGGTCCATGATGTAGCGCTCGTGGGTGCCTTCGGCGATCTTTTCCCGTTCGTCGAAGGCGGCAACGGCGAAATTAACGCGTGGCCCGTCGATCGCGATGACTTCCACTTCGATGCGCACGATGAAACCGACGGGCGTCGGCGCGAGATGCGTGAGGTCGATGAAGGAGGCGAGGGTGACGTCGCTCGCCGCGAGCACGGGCACGAGGCATTGCAGAGCGGCGTCCTCGATCAGCTGCAGCAGCATCGGCGTTCCGAGGACGTCGACGCCCTTGTTTCCCGCCTTTTCGGCGGTCATCCACTCTTCGACCCGGGTTTGACTCTGGTAGGTGCGACCCATGTCCAGCTTCGCGGCCATGAACGATTAGTTTACTTGCGAGCTTTAGCGCTCCCGCTGCCGGCCGCCCGAGCGAACGCCGGACGCGGGTGAATCAAATCCACGTCCGGGCGAGTAGTAGAGCCGGGTAATCGCGGCCGCTGCGACTAACGGGCGCCGCGGAGGTTGTTGCGAGAGGTGTCTATGAGGGTTCGCTCGTTCGCGTTTCTAGCGTCGGCGATGTTCGTGCTCGGCGGCTGCGGGGGTGCTAAGAAGGCGCCCGCCGGACCGCCGCCGCTCGCCGTCGACGTCGGTCAGGTGATGCGCCGCGACATCGCAACCGATCTGACGCTCGACGGGCAGATCGCCCCGCTGCAAGAATCGACGCTCAGCACGCCCGAATCCGGCACCGTCGCCCGCGTCCTCGTTAATGAGGGCGACCACGTCGTGGCGGGTCAGTTGCTCGCGCAGCTCGACGCCTCGCAGCTGCGCGCGCAGCTTGCGGCCAACGAAGCGACCGTACAACAGAGCCAGGCGAAGCTGAGCGGTTCGAACGTCCAGGCTCCGATCTCGTCGCAGCAATACACGTCGGCGCTCTCACAGGCGCAGCAGACCTTCCAGCAGGCGCGCAACCGCGTCCAGACCGCCGAGGCGGCCGAACGGAACGCGCACCTCGTCTACGAGAGCGACCAGCAATTGGCCGCCCAAGGTTACGTCGCGCAAACCGCGCTCGTGCAAGCCCGCGCGAACGACGTGTCCGCCGCGCAAGAGCTCAACAACGCCCGGCAGTCGTTGCCCGCCGCTCAGGCGGCGCTCGCGACCGCACGCACGAACACGGGCCAAACGCAGGTCGACCAAGCGACGATCCAAGCCAATCGCGCCGCGCTCGCCGAGGCGCAAGCCAACGTGAAACTCCTGCAAACGCAGATCGCGCAATCGTCGATCTACGCGCCGTTCGAAGGCGTCGTCACGGAACGCTTACTCGACCCGGGCGCGTTCGCGGGTCCCAACGCGTCGATCGTGCGCGTGTCTGAGCTTTCGACCGTATACGTCAATGCGAACGTCCCCGACGACGATCTGCCGTTCGTGCGGCCGGGCACGCCCGCGACCTTCACGTCGCCGAGCGTTCCCGGCAGGACCTTCTCGGGCGCCATCGTCGACGTCAACGCGACCCCGACGACCGGCACGCTCTCCTACCGGGCGCGGCTGCGGCAACCGAACCCCGGCAATACGCTGCGCGGCGGGATGCTCGTCTCCGTTCACGTCGTGAAGGAGCGCCGGACGAACGCGACCGTCATTTCGCGGTCGGCGCTGTTCGAGAGCGATCAAGGCTCGGGAGTCTATACGGTCGTCGACGGCAAAGCGAAACTGCTGCCCGTAAAGGTCGGGCTCGAGACCGATACGCTGGCGGAGGTGACGGGCGACGGCGTCGCGCCGGGGCTGACGGTCATCACGACGAAGCCCGACGCCTTGCAAGACGGCAGCGTCGTGGCCGTGAACAACGGCGCGGGCGCCGCGCCGAAGACGCCGTAAGCGCCGCTTCGCACACGAGGATATCGTCATGCCCAACGATCGCCGAGTACGCCTCGGACTAGGCGCATTCGCGCTCGTTACTTCGTGCAGCGTCGCCTTCGCTGCCGCGCCGCCGGCGACGCTCGCGCAGGCTCCCGCCGCGCCGGGCTCCGGCAAGAATCTGAACCCCGGCCAGCCCACGCCGTATCCGATTCAGACGTTGGCCCCGGTCGGCACCGCGACCGATCTGCCGTATCCCGCGTACGGAACGCCCGTCCCCGGCGTGAACGC
>CAXUFI010000416.1:0-2364 GCA_964250245.1 uncultured bacterium | reverse complement strand
TCCCCGGGCCGCACCGAGACCGCCTGCACGGCGGCCACGGCCGTGCTCGCGGCAACGTACAGGCCGGCGGCGCGGTACCAGTCGAGCGTCGGCGGCTTCGCAACGAGTCGAGCGGGGTTCGCCACGACGTAGTCGGCCTGCGCGGAACGCTCTTCGGACCAGCCGAGGACCTCGTCCCCGGCCGCGAACTCCGTGATGCCCGCGCCGACCGCCTCGACTCGTCCGGCAAAATCAGCGCCTTGGCCGAACGGAAACGCCATCGGGTAGATATCTTTAAGGAATCCTTCGCGAATCGCGATCTCGCCGGGATTCGTGCCGGCGGCGACGACGCGCACGACGACCTCGCCCGCAGCGGCCTCGGGCTTGGCGCGTTCGACGATGGCGAGCTGGTCGAGCCCGCCGTAAGCGGAGATCTGAACGGCTTTCGGCATATCGCGCCCTTCGTTCCGCTGCGGATCGTCCCTCGGCAAGTAACGCACGAGCTAGGGCGCGGCCCGTAAGAACGTTCCGCAGGTGACGGCGCTCGCCGGCCTTGCGCGAGCGGGGCTCGTCCGGCAGATCGTCTCGAGCGACGTGACCGTCGCGCAAATAGCGCAAGCACCGGCGACCGCCGGCCTCGTATCGTGCAGAACCGCTATAACGTAGCTGTTCGCGACGACGTCTTCGTCGACGACTCGGCCCGGCACGGCATCGCGTACGTGCCGTTTCCCTTGAGCGGCTGTACGCCGTTACGATCGGCCACGCTTGCGGACGTTGCCGCGCGATTAGGAGTCACGCCGATGCGAGTCGCGCTCGCCCGGCTGCCGCAACGCTCGCCGAACGTACCGCTGATTCCCGGCACCGCTTCGCTCGCGCACCTACGGCAAAACGTAGCGGCCGCGGACGTGACGCTTTCCGCCCGCGACGTAGCCGAGTTGGACGGCATTGCCGCGGCCGCGATCGCGCACGAACGAGCAGGCTCGCTGCAAAGGCGAAGCCCGCGCCGGCCGATGCGATCTCCAGGTCGGCTCCGCGCAATCGCCGAACGCGCGCTCATGGGAACGACGATCGGCACGGTTGCGTGCGCATGTTCGGGAACGTCCTGTGCTTGGATCAGCCACGCGACTTCCGGCGCGACGTGCGAGAACAATTACGACGGCGATACGATGCCTTCGGGTTGGGAGCTGGTCGCGGAGATCGGCGTGTGCTGTCCGTCGTGCGTCGCGATTCGCGAACTGCGCGCGCATGCGCCGTTGCCTCCGCTGCGTTGGAGTCGCGAACGCGGTTTACTAACCGACGCGCTTACGTTGTAACGCGGTGCGGGGGGCTAGCGCGTCCGGCGCGGCTTCGGCGGCGCGAGCGCTTGCACGTGAACGGCGCTGCGAAGCGCCCACGCCGCTAGCTGCGCGCGGTCGGTTAAAATATTTTCGGGCACCACGACCGCGGATTTACTTGGGGTGGCATCCGGTTCGTATTGCAACGGCTTCCCGCCCGCGGCGATCAGCGTCTCGCGATCGGCCTTCGAGAGTTTGAGCGCTAAGCCCGCGTCCGAGAGTGAAGCGAAATTGCGTTCGCCCGCATACCCGGTAACGCCGCCGAACATGGCCCGGCAGCGCAGCGGTCCGGGAAACTCCGGTCCGTCGCACGCAGCCTCCAGATACGCTTGTAATTCTTCGAGTTCGTGCATCCCAGCTTCTCCCAGCGACATCTCAGCGACGTTTCATGCAGTTCTTATCTTGCGCCGCGTCCCTTCGTCGCGAAGGCGGGTCGTACGGCACAGAGGAGCATGAACCACCCAATGACCACCAACGCCATAAACATTACGTTACGAGCCGCGACCGGCGCTTTGCTCGCGGGAGCCGTCGGGCTGCTCTCGCTCGCGCCCGCGGCCGCCGCCGCGCAAAACGTGCCGTCCTACGCGACCGGCACGACCGATGAGACCATCCACGGTACCGTTGCCTCGCTGGACGGACAGTATCGGATCTCCGTGCGCGACAGCCGCGGGTTCGTCGACAACGTTACCTTGCACCAGGGCACGATCATCAACCCGACCGGTCTGACGCTCGAGCCGGGTCAGGACGTGACGATCCTGGGACGCACGCAGGGCAATACCTTCGCTGCCAACGAGATCGACACGCCGTACCATGCTTACGCGGCAGTACCCGCGTTCGGTTACGCCGGGTACCCGTATCCGTACGGCTACGGGTTCTACCCCGGGTACCGCGTCGGCCTCGGCCTCGGCTTCGGACGCGGTTTCGGCTTGGGCTACCGCGGCTGGTAGCACGACCCGGCCGGCCGTGAACGCGCGATCGGTTACGGCCTAGAGATGCGAACGGGGGGCGGGGGGCGTGGGCGCCGGGGGGGGGGGGGGGCGGGGGGGGGGGG
>CAXUFI010000415.1:0-2371 GCA_964250245.1 uncultured bacterium | reverse complement strand
CGACCACAGGCCGGCGCACATCCACGAGCCGGTTCGAAGAAGTCGCATCACGCCGCGACGCGCCGTACCTCGCAAGCGCTTTCCGGCAAACTACCCGGCGGTTGCGGGCGCGTAGGTCCGTTCCACGCGCGAGCGCAGGTACGTGGAGAACTCGATCGGCGGATACTTCGGTACGGCGTCGCGACTCGCGCACGCCGGTATGCACTCGATACGTGCGTCGGGATTGGGTTCGCAGAAGAAAGCCGCCGAATAGCGCGGGCGGCCGGATCGGTTGACGACGCGGTGCGGCGTCGAGACGTAAATATCGTTCGTCCAGCGCATGAGCGCGTCGCCGACGTTACAGACGAACGCGCCGGGCGCGGGATCGGCGGCGATCCACTCGCCGTCGCGGCGACGCACCTCGAGCCCGCCGCTGCCGTCGGCCGCGAGTAACGTTAAGCCGCCGTAGTCGGTATGCGGCGCCGCCCCGTAAAGCGTGCCGTCGAAGGCGCCCGGATGCGGCGGATAGCGCAGGATTCGTAACGCCGACAACGCGCGGTCGTAGCGGCTCGCGAAGTAATTCGGCTCGAGTTCGAGATCGACTGCGACGGCGCGATGCACGAGCGCGCCGAGTTCCGCGAGCCGGTCGAAGTACGCGACGAGCGCCGGGCGAAAACCCGGCAAGCGCGGCCACTGGTTCGCGCCGACGAACGGCTTGCCCGCGACGAGGTCCGGATCGTCCGCGGCGCGCTCGCGGCCCATGTTAAACGATTCTTTCGCATCTCCCGGACGCGCCGGATCGAGCCGCTCGAGCGCCGGCCGCGCGTACCCGAGATAGTGCGGCGAACGCTCGATCGCCGATTCGGCTTTCACTTCGGCCGGCAACGCGAAGAACGCGTGCGCCGCCGAGAAGAGCTCCGCGACCACGCCGGCCGGCACGCCGTGGTTAACGATTCCGAAGAAGCCGATGTCGCGCGCCGCGGCGCCGATGGCCGCCGCCGTCTCCAGCAGTCCGTCATGCGTACCGGCGCGTAACGGCGCGACGTCGATCATCGGGATCGTTACCATTGCCGCGCCTTGCGCGGCCTTGTGGGCGCGTCCTTCCTCCGCTTGACTGTACCGCTCGCGATTTTTGCGCGATCCAGGCGAACAGCGATGCGGGTGCTTAGCTAGCGCAATGCAGGCTTAACTTTCGCAGTCCGCGCAGCGGCCCGAGATCGACCAGAGGAATCGTCTGCGTCGCTCGGGGTGCAAGGTCTTCCGTTGCGTTGCGTCGTCAATCACGGCAATGCTTTGACTGCTGACTAACCTCATTCGAGCGGGTCTCGCTCGGCTTGGCCATCGCTCCTACGAGCCGCTGCCGACCGTGTACGACGGTCTCTTTCCGCAAGGGACGCTGCTCACGGCGCCGGTTGCGGCGAAAACGCCTTCTGCGTCCGCCGCTAGCGACGCCGCCGAGCGCGACGAACCCGACTCATAAGAGCTGCGCCACCATCGCCGCGGGCGACCTCGCCGGTAGACCACACGTGCCGGCCGCGCAGACATACGCCCCCCCGGCGGCCGCCGCCCCACACAGCGGGGGGGCCCCGGCCGTCGATAGCGACCTTATTCGCGACGGGCGGCGCGAGCCCGGCGAGCGCTGCGGCGTCCGCGCCTTCCGCCGCTCCGAGGAAAGCGTGATAAGGCAGAAACATTTGCCGCAGCGCCTCGGTGTACGCGGCGGCCACGCCGCCGCCGGACGGCCAGACGAGTACGATTTCGAGCGGTACGGCGGTGAAATAGTCGAGCGCGACGAGCATCGTGCCGAGCGCCGCGGGCTGCGCCCGCAGCATGGCCGCGTACGACCGCAGCGCGCGGGCCGCGACCCGTCGCGGACCCTCTTCACCGGTCAGGTTGGCGATGCGCAACGCGTTGACGATTGCGACCGAAGCACCGGACGGTTCCGCGCCGTCGTAATTCGGTTTCTCTCGGGCAATGAGCCGCTCGTGGTCGCCGGCGGTGCGGAACCAGCCGCCGTGCTCCGCGTCGGCGAACAGCGTCTCGGTTTGCGCGGCGCAGGTCAGCGCCGCTGCCAAGTAGCGCTGCTCGAACGTCGCTTCGTAGAGATCGAGCAGGCCGGCCGTAAAGAACGCGTCGTCTTCGAGAAAGCCGGGCGCGCTCGCGCCCGCCGCGTTCCAGCTGCGCTGCAGCCTGCCGTTCACGCACACCTCGGCCAGGATAAAGTCCGCGGCCCGGGCCGCGGCGGCGCCGAAGGCGGGCACGCCGGGTGTCAGGCTCCAGGGGATGCCGAGCCTGTCCAGCCGCCGGGTCTGTTCGGCGACGGCGCTGTAGATGGAGAGATCGCCCGAATGCAGCCGCGCCACATCCTGTCCGGCCCCAGCGGCCCGCCGAT
>CAXUFI010000414.1:0-2381 GCA_964250245.1 uncultured bacterium | reverse complement strand
GCGCCGGCCGGCAGGCCGTCGCCCAAACGCAAGGCGCCGGTCGCCAAGGGCGGCAGTCGCAAAGCGGCATCCGGCGCGAGCAAAGCCGCGGGGGCCAAGAAAACCACGAAGCGTGCGGTCGCGAAGACGTCGCGGCGCGGGGGCGCCCCGGCCCCGCAAAAAACGGCGCCGGAAAAATAGGCCCGCCGTGGGCAACGGGCGGGGGAAGTTCGAAAGCCGCGCCCCGCGCGAGCGCTAAGAAGAACGCGAAGAAGCCGGCCGCGAAGAAGAAAGCGACGAAGTCGCGCCGCTGAAAACGCCCGTAACGGAGTCGTGACGCAAACATGGCACACCTAGAGCCCGATAGCTCCCGGCTCGGCCGCATCCCCGAAATCAAATGGCTCGTGAACCTTATCGTCGAGCGCGCGCTAACGCGTGGTGAAGTGTTGCTCGCCGGCGGCCGCCGCAGCGATTTTTACATCGACAAATTCCGGCTCTTTTCCGACCCGGCCGTCCTGCGCCGTATCGCGCGGCTCTTCGTGCCGATCGTCGCGGAGATCAGCCCCGATCTCATCGCCGGTACGGAGCTCGGCGGCGTGATCCTCGCGACCGCGGTCTCGGCAATGGCGAATATTCCGATGATCGCCGTGCGCAAAGCGCCCAAGGGTTACGGCGCCTTCGCCAACGAGTACGTCGAGGGACCGTACGAGGAAGGCCAGCGCGTGCTGCTGCTCGAGGACGTGGTGAGCAACGGTCGTGAAGTGCTCGCTGCGAAATCGCGTTTAGAAGAACTGAACCTGCACGTGACGGTCTGCGCCGTAATCAACCGCGGACTCGCGCCGATACAATCGCTCGTCCAGTTCTCGCTGCCGCGCAGCGACGCGAAAACCGAGAACTAAAAGACCGGACGACGGAACTAAAACTCGAAGCGGCCGCAATCGTCGGCGACTTCGACGGCGCTGCCGAAGCCGATGCTCCCGAGTTCGGCGATGCGCGACGCGCTCGCTTCAGCCGCGTAGTGCGTCAGCACGAGCCGGCGCGCCGCCGCCGCCCGCGCGAGCCGGCCCGCTTCGCGCGCCGACATATGACCGCGCGGCATTTCGAGCGCTTCGGCGTCGGGCAACGTCGCTTCGCAGACGAACAGATCGGCGTCGCGCGCGAGCGCGGCGACGCTCTGGCTCGGCGCGGTGTCGCTGCTGTAGGCCAGACTCGCGCCCGGCACGTCGCAGCGGACGGCGAAGGTCGGCACGAAATGTTCGGTCGGCGCGAACCGTAGCGCGGTATCGTGGAAGCGCAGCGTCTCCGCCGGCGCGAACGTACGGATGTCGAAGGCTTCGGTGAGGAAATCTTCGGTCGTCTCTTTCGCAAAGGCCGAACATAAAAGGCGCAGCATCGCTTCGCCGCCGGGCGGCAGATACAGCGGTACTTTACGAGCGCTCGCGCGGGGCCCGTACTTGAGCGCGTAACGTAGCGGAATCACGTCGAGAAAATGGTCGGCGTGCATGTGCGTGATGACGATCGCGTCGACCGTTTCCGGGCGGCGATAGCGCACGAGATTCGCGAACGCGCCGCTCCCGAAATCGACGACCAGCGTCGCGCCGCCGCCTTCGATAAGATACGAGCTGCACGCGCGGCCCGGCCGGGGTATCGAGCAGCTCGAACCCAGGACCGTAACGCTGCCGGCGCAATCGCCCGCGGAAGCGCGGGCGGCGGCTACATCTTCGACAGGACGTCTTCCGCGTGGCCCTCGACGCTGACTTTCGGCCACACGTGAACGAGCTTGCCGGCGGCGTCGAAAAGGAACGTCGAGCGCTGAACCCCCTTGGTTTTCTTGCCGTACATATTCTTCTCGACGATGACGTCGAAGGCGTCGCAGAGCGTCGAGTCGACGTCGGCGAGCAACCGGAACGGGATGTCGTATTTGGTTTTGAAGCGCTGGTGGGAGGCGACCGAGTCGCGGCTGACGCCGACGATCTGCGCCTTCTTCTGCGCGAACCGCTCCGCGAGATCGCGGAACTGCGTCGCCTCGTTCGTGCAGCCCGGCGTGTCGTCTTTCGGATAGAAGTACATCACGAGCGGCGAACCGAGCAAATCGGATGTCGACAAGGGGGTGCCGGTATCGTCCGCGAGGGAAACGGCCGGCAGTGTCGCGCCGGTCTCGAGCATATGCACACTCCGCGTAAAGGGAAGACGTGAGCGCTACCGATTTAACAACCGGCACCGGGCCGCCTGTAGCGCATCCGCTCGCGCGCGAACTCGCGGCCGCGCTCGCGTCGTGCGAGCCGCCGAAAACGCTCCTGATCGTCGGGGTCGGTAGCGGCCGGAATATCGCCGCGCTCGCAGCGTCCGGGGCTCGTGTCGAAGCGCTCGAAGCGGATGCCGAGCGCGCCGCGGCGGCCGGC
>CAXUFI010000413.1:0-2381 GCA_964250245.1 uncultured bacterium | reverse complement strand
GGCCGCTACGCCGGGCCCGGGTAACCGCGCGCGTAACTCTGGCGCCGCACGGGCGTCGTCGCGGCGGCGGCCGGGGCCGCGCCGCTCTCGATTCTCATCTGGACGACGACGCCGTGGACGCTGCCGGCGAACGTCGCCATCGCGCTCAAAGCGGAGGCCGCCTACGGCGTCTATCGCCGCGGCGACGAGCTACTGCTGCTCGCCGATGCCCTCGCGCCCGGCGTGTTCGCGCGCGCTCCCGGACCGGCTCCCGAACGCTTGGGCGGAGCGCTCGGTACGGCCCTCGTCGGGACGCGCGTGCGCCACCCGTTCTTCGAACGCGATTCGCTCGTCGTCAGCGCGGAGTACGTGGAACTCGACAGCGGCACGGGCGCCGTCCATACGGCACCCGGACACGGCGCGGACGACTTTGAAACGGGGTTGCGCTTCGGCTTGCCGGTTCTGTGTCCGGTCGATGCGGCCGGCTATTTTACGAGCGAAGCGGGGCCGTATGCCGGCGAACAGATCTTCGCCGCCAACGAACGCATCGCGGCCGATCTCGCCGCGAGCGGCGCGCTCTTCGCACGCGAGGACTACGCGCACTCGTATCCGCACTGTTGGCGGTGCAAGAATCCCGTCGTCTTCCGGTCGACGGCGCAGTGGTTCATCTCGATGGACGCCAACCGTCTGCGCAAGCGGATCGAGGATCGCGTGCCGGGCGTGCGCTGGTTCCCCGCTTGGGGCGAGCACCGCATGGAGCAGATGATCGCGAACCATCCCGAATGGTGCGTGTCGCGGCAGCGGACGTGGGGCACGCCGATCCCGGCGCTCGTCTGCCGCGCGTGCGGCGACGTCTTTCTCGATCCCGAAGTCGCGCGTAACGTCGCGAGCGTTTTCCGGGAACGCGGCGCCGACGGCCGCAACGCCTCGGACCTCTGGTGGACCGAACCCGTGGCGGCGTTCCTGCCCGAGAACTTCGCCTGCCCCAAATGCGGCGAGCGCGAATTCGATAAGGAATACAACATCGTCGACATTTGGTTCGAATCGGGCGTCACGCATCGCGCGGTGCTCGAACCGCGCGGCCTGCACTGGCCCGCCGATCTCTATCTCGAAGGCAGCGATCAGTATCGCGGCTGGTTCCGCAGCAACCTCATCACGGCCGTCGCCACCAAAGGCGCGCCGCCGTACAGGGCCGTGGTCTCGACGGGCTGGGTGGTCGACGCGAACGGACGCGCGATGCATAAGTCGACCGGCAATTACATCGGCGCGAACGACGGGATGATGCAGTACGGCGCCGACGTGCTGCGGCTCTGGGTAGCGTCGGTCGAATTCACCGCCGACATGCGTCTGGGCGACACGCTGCTCAAGTCCATCGGCAGCGTCTACCGCAATATGCGCAACCGCTTGCGGATGCTGCTCGGCCTCGTCGACGATCTGCTGCCGCACGAACTCGTTGCGCGCGCGGAACTCGAGCCGATCGACCGGTTGGCACTCGCGCGGCTCGACGACGTCGCGCATCGCGCTCGCGAACATTACGAGAATTTTCGTTTGCACGACGTCTTTCTCGCCTTGGTCGATTTCGATACGAGCGATCTCTCGAGCTTCTACGTCGACGTGCTCAAAGACCCGATGTATTCCGGTCCGCGCGCGGGGGCGCGGCGCAAGAGCGCGCAGACCGCGATTTTCACGATCCTCGAAAACCTGTGCGCGCTGCTCGCGCCGCTGCTTTCCTTCACTGCGGAAGAGGCGTGGCAGTGCGTGCCGCAAGCGCTGCGCGGCGACCGCGAAAGCGTCTTCTATCTGCAATTGCCGCGCGGCAGCGCGCGCGGCACCGCCGAGAACGCCGAACTCGCCCTTTGGGAGTCCTTGAAGCGTTTGCGAGCGGTCGTCGCGGGCAGCGACGGACCGCGCGATTTCCAATTACGGGCGACGGTCCGCGCGAGCGTGGCGGACGAAGTGCGCCTGCGTTCGCTCGGCGATAACCTGCGCGAGGCGCTCGTCGTCTCGGCGCTCGAACTCGCCGGCGACGCCTCGATACCCGACGGCGAGCCGCGGGTCGAGCTTTCGGCCGCGCACGGCAGCAAATGCTCGCGCTGTTGGAAGTACCTGCCGCTCGGCGGCGACGCGGTGCACCCGACGGTTTGCGGACCGTGCGCGGCGGTCGTGAACGGACTCGACGCGGCGTAGCATTTCGCCGCGGCCGCCTCGGCCCGGCCGTGTCGCGAAAATTTGAGGCGGCGCCCCTCGCGCAACGACGGGCGCCGCGCTATAATGGGCGAGCGAGGCATCCCCCTTTGAGGCAGCCCATGCATTTTATTTGGTCACCGGCCTTTACGGCGTTCGTACTACCGCTCGCCCTCTCGTGTACGGTCGCGCCCGCGGCAGCCGACTCCGTGCAGTTG
>CAXUFI010000412.1:0-2389 GCA_964250245.1 uncultured bacterium | reverse complement strand
GCCGCCGATTATTCGCTTCCGGCACGGCCCGAACTCCGGGTGCTCGCGCAACTCGACGACACGTACGTCTTGGCGACCGACGGCAGCGCGCTCGTGCTCGTCGATCAGCACGCGGCGCACGAACGCGTCGCCTTCGAAGCGATCGCATCGCGCGCGCGGACCGGCGGGGCGCCGAGCGAACAGCTACTCGTGCCGTATACGATCGAACTCGACGGCGAAGCGTGCGAACGGCTCGAACGGTCGCGCCCCGCGCTCGCTGCCGCGGGTTTCGACGCGGAACCGTTCGGCGAGCGCTCGTATCGCGTCGTCGCGACTCCCGCGGGCTACGGCGCGCGCGCCTTCGATCTCGCGGGTTTCCTCGCGGATTACGCGCAACCGGTCGCGGGCCTCGACGCGCAGGAACGCGTATGGGCGTCGCTTGCGTGTCATTCGGTCGTGCGCGCGGGCGAGACGCTCGAACATGCGGAGATGACGGCGCTGCTCGCGCGACTCGTGCGCTGCGCGAATCCGATGCACTGTCCGCACGGCCGGCCGACGATCGTCCGCATCGAAGCCGCCGCGATCGGCCGCCTCTTTAAGCGCGCGTAGTTGCCGGCGGTGCTCCTGCTCGCCGGGGCGACGTGTGCCGGCAAGACCGCCGCGGCCCTCGAGCTTGCGCAACGGTTCGATGCCGAGATCGTCGGTGCCGACTCGCGGCAAATCTACCGCGACATGCCGATCGGTACGGCGGCGCCGGCCGCGGCCGAACTGCGCCGGGTTCGTCACCATCTCATCGGCTTTCTCGATCCGCACGAGCGCTACAGCGCGGCGCGCTACGTTCGCGACGCGCTCGCCGCGATCGAGGATATCCATGCTCGCGGCCGGTACGCGATCGTCGCCGGCGGCACCGGGTTCTACTTGCGCGCGCTCGCCGGCGACGTCGCGCTCAGCGCCGCATTCGATCCGTCGTTGCGGACGCGCTTGGCGCGCGAAGTGCGCCTCCATCCGCCCGAGGTGTTGCACGCCTGGCTCGTCGCGCGCGCACCCGCGCGGGCCCGGGCGATCTCGCCGCGCGATCCCTATCGCATCACGCGGGCGCTCGAAATCGCGCTCGCTACGGAGCCGGGCGCGCCGCGAAACGACCTCCCGTCCAACGATGGGCCGCAGGCTTCGCTCCGCGCGGCGAGCGTCGCGTTTCGTAAGGTAGCGTTGGACGTGGCTCCCGAAATTCTGGCGCAGCGTATCGAGCGGCGCGTGGACGCGATGTTGGCTGCGGGGTTCGTTGCCGAAGCCGAGCGCATCGGCGCGGAGGCGACGGCGGCGGACGCCGTCGGTTATTTCGAAGCCCTCGCTTACCTTGCCGGTGCGGTGACGGCGCCGGAATTACGCTCGCTATTAATACGTTCGACCAAGCGCTACGCGAAGCGCCAACGCACGTGGTTACGTAGCGAACGCGGGGTGAGTTACGTCGAGGCGAGCGCGCTCGACGCGTTCGTCACCGCCGCCCTCGGCTGGCGAACAGGCTTCCGCCCGCGATGACCTAAAGCCGTAACGATGGCTAGTAATGGCGGCGGGGTCTCCGCCGCGAACCGGGCGCAATTGCAAGACGCGTATTTGGCCGAGGCCAAACGTGCGGAGATCGCCGTGACCGTCTATCTCGTCAACGGCTTCCAATTGCGCGGGCTCGTTAAGGGTTACGATGCCTTCACGATCCTGCTCGAATACGAACACCGGCTGCACCTCGTTTACAAACACGCCGTCTCGACGATTTCGCCGCAGGCGCAGCTAACGCTTCCGGAGTGACCGCGCAGCGTGCGGTCGTCGCGCGCAAGATGCACGGCGCCGAAAACGTCTTCGTGCTGCTCGACGAGCGTCCGCGGCGGTTCTCCGATTACCACGCGCTCGCGCGAACGCTGTGCGCGCCGGCAGGCCCGATGGACGGCGCCGACGGCCTGCTCGTCGTGCGCGAGGCTCCGGCGAGCGGCGCCGTCGCGGAGATGCGGATCTACAACGCGGACGGCAGCGAAGCCGAGATGTGCGGCAACGGCATCCGCTGCGTGGCGAAGTACGCGTTCGGCGTCGCGACGCTCGCCGGTCCGATCGGCATCGAGATTCTGGAACGGCGGCCGTTCGCGGCGCGCGTCGACGTCGGGCCCGTGCGCTTTCCGCAGGGGGCGGAAGAAGAGTTCGAGGCGCTCGGCCGCAGCTGGCGCTTCTACGACGTCGCGCTCGGCAATCCGCACGCGGTCGTGTTCGTGGCCGACGTCGCGGCGATCGACCTGGCGTCCAAGCCCGATGCCGTCGGCGCCCGCGCCTTCGAGGCGATGGACCGGGCCTTCCATGAGCACGATCTCATGGTCCGCATGACGGGCGATACCCTGGCCTTGACGCCACCCCTGATCATCACCGA
>CAXUFI010000411.1:0-2390 GCA_964250245.1 uncultured bacterium | reverse complement strand
GCGGACGGCGTGCGCGTGCGGCACGGCTCCTACGCCGAACCCTACGGCTACGGCCGAGCCTTCGCCGGGGCGCTCGCGACCCACGCGCTTCTGCACGGAAGCGGCGGCGAGATCGCGGCGGCGGTCGAGGCGCTTCACGCGGCTCTCGAGCCGCGCGGACTCCTGTTCGCAACGTTCGGTTCGACTCGCGACCCGCGCTGCGGCGCCGGGCGGCACATCGAAGCCCGGACCTACGCGCCGCTCGACGGCCCCGAACGCGGTGTCAGCCACACCTACTTCGACGAAGCGGCGCTGCGTCGGCTCCTCGTCCGTTTCGACGTCACGCTCGAAGAACGAAGCGCCGCCGAGACCGCCGGCCGGTGGGCGCACTCGGCCGCCGAGGCCCGCGAGCTGAGGCACTGGTTCGTGCGCGCGAAAGCGCGCTAGTAGCGCGGGACGCTCGGATCGATTTGGAGCGACCAGGCGTCGATACCGCCCGCGAGGTTAGCGACGCTCGCGTACCCGTGCCGGCGCAGATACGCCGCGACGTGCGAGCTGCGACCGCCGCTATGACACATGACGACGATATCGCTTTGCTCGGGTAACTCGTCGAGACGCTGCGCGATCTCGGCCATTGGTACGTGAACGGCGCCGGCCAGCGAGGCGATCGCGAGTTCGTCTTCCTCGCGCACGTCGACGAGCGTGAACGCCGCCTTCGCGTCGCGCATGCGGTGCAGCTCGCTCACCGAGATGTCGGCGGGGAGACTCACGGCGCGCTCCCGATCAGGTCGGAGAGCGGGCTCGAAGCGCTCGCGAAGAGCCGCTTCGGCATCCGGCCCGCGAGAAACGCCGTCCGGCCGGCTTCGACCGCGAGCCGCATCGCATGCGCCATCGCCTCGGGATCGCGCGCCGCGGCGATCCCGGTATTCATCAGCACCGCGTCGAGGCCCAGCTCCATCGCGATCGCGGCGTCGGATGCGGTGCCGACGCCGGCGTCGACGATGACGGGGATCGCGGCGCGCTCTTTGATGATGGCGAGCGAATAGCGGTTACAGATGCCGAGGCCGCTGCCGATCGGCGCGCCGAGCGGCATGATCGCGGCGCAGCCGGCGTCCTCGAGACGCCGGCAAGCCGTCGGATCGTCGGCGATGTACGGCAGCACCGTGAAGCCGTCGGCGACGAGCTCTTTCGCCGCGGCGATCGTCTCCGCCGTGTCGGGATAGAGGGTGGCGGCATCGCCGATCACTTCGAGTTTGATGAGATCGGTGCCGAGCAGCTCTCGCGCGAGTCGCGCCGTCAGGACCGCGTCTTTGGCCGTCGTGCAGCCGGCCGTGTTCGGCAAGATGCGGTAGCGCGCGCGGTCGACGTAGTCGAGCATCGTCTTACCGCTCGGGTCGTCGAGGCTGATGCGCCTGATGGCGACCGTCACCATCGCCGTGCCGCTGGCCGCGTGGGCGCGCTGCATGACGTCGAGCGACGGATATTTTCCGGTGCCGACGATGAGCCGCGAAGGCAACTCGTACGGTCCGATGCGTAAGGGAGTATCCATCATACCTCTGTAGCGCGGATCGCGGGCCGTACGATTAGCCGCCGGAGACCGCGCGGATTATTTCGACCGCGTCGCCGTCGCTAAGACGATGCTCCTCGAAAGCGCCCCGCCGCACGACGCGTTCGTTTATGGCGACAGCGATGCCGCCGGGCGCCTCCACGCCGAGCTCGTGCAGCAGCGTCGCGACGGTCGCCCCGTCGGCCAATTCGCGCGTCGTTCCGTTCACCTTTGCGTTCACGCGGGTTCCTTCGCGGCGAGCGCGAGCGCATCTTGTGCTCGCAGCGGCGAAAACGCCGTCAGGTCCGGCCGCGCGCGCCCTTCGAGCGCGTCGGCGAGCGCGACGGCGGTTGCCGGCGCGAGCAAGATGCCGTTGCGGTAATGCCCGGTCGCGACGAAATACCCGCGCAAGCCGGTGGCACCGAGGTACGGCAAGCCATCCGGCGTCCCCGGCCGCAGACCCGCCCACGTCTCGGCGACCGTTAGCTCCGCCAGCGCCGGCATCGCCTCGAGCGCGGCGGTCAGCAAACCGTTGAGGCCGCGAGCCGTGACGCGCCGGTCGAAGCCGCTTCGTTCGACGGTCGCCCCCACGAGTAGCCGGCCGTCGTCGCGCGGGACGAGGTACGCGCCGCGCGTCCACACGACGCGCCGCACGAGTCCGCGCGGCATCGCGAGCGCGAGCATTTGCCCCTTCACCGGAAAGACCGGGACCCGCGCGTGGCCGGGCACGCCCGGCAGTTCGGCGGCCCATGCTCCCATCGCATTGACCACCGCTTCGGCCGGAACGAAGCCGGCGGCCGTCCGGACGCCGAGGACGCGCCGCGCATCCGCCTCGAGCGCCGGCTCGGCGGCCCCCGTGTCGAAC
>CAXUFI010000410.1:0-2395 GCA_964250245.1 uncultured bacterium | reverse complement strand
GCCGTAGCCGGCCGCATCGCCGCGCTCGTGCGAAGCGGTATTCCCGTGATGGCGCACCTCGGCGTTCTGCCGCAGACGGCGGCGCTGAACGCGGGCTACGGACGAAAGCACGATGCGGCCGCGCTCCTCGCAGACGCGCGGGCCGTCGAGGCGGCCGGAGCGTACGCGGTCGTGCTCGAGATGGTCGATAGCGCGGTGGCGAGCGAAATTACGGCGGCGCTGACGATTCCGACGATCGGCATCGGCGCGGGCGGCGATTGCGACGGCCAAGTTCTCGTGTTACACGACATCCTCGGGCTCTATCCGCAGGCGCCGCCGTTCGCCAAGCGTTACGCGGAGCTGGCCGAGCTCGCCACCGTCGCGCTCGCGTCGTATGCGCGCGAGGTGCGCGAGGGCGCTTTTCCCGCCGCGGCGGCGAAAGCGCCTTCGGAGCAGGCCGCTCTCCCCGTTCGTTCGTGATGCCGCCGCAGATCGTGGCGATCGGCGGCCTCCCGCCGCCCGATAGCGGTCTCAAGCTCGAACGCTACATCCTCGACGCGTGCGGCCGTTCCCGTCCGCGCGTATGCTTCGTGCCGACCGCGAGCGGCGACGATGTGAATTATATCGCGCGCTTTTTCGAGAGCTTCGCCAGCCTCGGCACGCAGGCCGAAGTTCTGCGGTTTTTTCGCCGCACGCCGGAGAACCTTCGCGACTATCTCGCCGGCTTCGACGTCGTGCAGGTCGGCGGCGGTAACACGCGCAGCATGCTGGCCGTCTGGCGGCACTGGGGCTTCGACGCGGTGCTGCACGAGGCGTGGCAACGCGGTACGGTTTTGTGCGGCTCGAGCGCCGGCGCGATCTGCTGGTTCGAGTGCGGCGTGACGGACTCGGTCGCGGGGCCGCTTCGGCCCGTGCCGGCACTCGGTTTTCTCGGCGGGAGTTATTGCCCCCATTATGACGGCGAAGCGGAGCGACGGCCCGCGTACGAAGGCTTGATCGCCGCGCGCGAAATACGTGACGGCTACGCGCGACGACGGCGCCGCTTTGCATTTCGTCGGTGACGAACTGCGCGGCGCCGTTCGCGCGCGGCTGGCGGCTAAAGCGTATCGCGTGGAATACGCCGGCGGCACGGCCGTGCAGCGCGAACTCGCCATCCTGCAATTAGAATAGGATCGTCTGAAATTCGCCGACGCGGCTGAAGCCCACGCGTTCGTAGAGGGCGATCGCCGAGCGGTTGAAATCGTTGACGTAGAGGCTGAGCGTCGGAATCGAATCGAGGAGCCGGTCGCAGATCGAGCCGAGCGCGCGCGCCGCGTACCCGCGGCCACGCATGTGGACGGGCGACCACACGCCTTGCAACTGGCTCGTCTGGGGCATCGTGGAGCCGACGTTGCACATGAAGGCGAGCGCGCCGTCGACGCGGTAGCGCCACCACCAGCCGGCTTCGATGATGCGCGCGGTCCGGCCGATGAAGTCGGCGTTCGTGCGTCGCGGGTCGCCGCCCAGCTCGCCCGCGATCATGAGGGCCGAGTTCGCGGCGATCTCGTCGAGTTCGGCGAGCGTCGCTTGGGCGGCTTCGGCATCGGCGCGCGAATACGCGAGCGCGTCGCGGGCGACGGCATAGAGCGGTTGACTCGTGCGGATGCTGCTCGGCGCGGGTAGCGTCGCGCGTAAGCGTCGCCAGAGCGGTTCGACCATACTGCGCGCGCCGACGATCATTCGCGTTCCGCGGGCGTGCCGGGCGTGGCCGGCAAAGGCTTCGAGCGCCCGCGGATCGTCCGCTACCACCACGATCTGGCTGCCGAGAGAGCAGCAGCCCGCAACCGCGCCGGTCGGATCGCGCCACAGCGCGACTTCGCCCGAGCGCCCGGTTTGGCCGGTCGCAATGAGCCAGTAGAGGTAGACGTTCTCGAACGGCCGGCGCGCGAGATACGCGAGCGTCTCCGCCGTACTGACGGCGGAGAGCGGTTCGAGACGGGCCATCGCCGCTACGATAGCTTGCGAACGAACTTCGGCGTCGACGTCGGCGCTTTGCTGCCGCCGGCCGGTTCGATGCTTACCGCAACGGCGGCGAGCCCGGCGGCGTCGACGGGCAGTTCGACGAACGCCACCCCATCGGCCGCGGGCACGAAGGTAACGCTCGGGGCGACCGCTTTCGCACCCTTCGCGAGCGTCCAGGCCTGATAGACCTTGCCGCTCGGCGCGGCCGGGACGTGCATGGCGATGTATACGTGCCCGTCGTGCGTGATCACCTCGCCCTGCGGGACGCCGAAGTGCCGGCCGGGGGCGAGCAGGGCCGTCAAGGCCGCCACGTCGGATTGCCGGACGGCGACGCTGTCGTGCGCGCGTGCCCGCACGGCGACGTCGTCGGCGCCGATAAGCGCGGCGAGCAGGACGGCGGCGGCCGCTCCGAACC
>CAXUFI010000409.1:0-2415 GCA_964250245.1 uncultured bacterium | reverse complement strand
GGGCGCGCGAATGCGGCGAGATTGCAAGCCTCGTTCGCGAGGCCGCCCCGCGGGCATTCGTGCTCGTGGATAACTGCTATGGCGAGTTGGTCGAGGCGACCGAACCGACGCATCACGGGGCCGATGCCGTCATCGGCTCGTTAATTAAAAATCTCGGCGGCGGCCTCGCGCCGGGAGGCGCGTATATCGCCGGCCGGCGCGCGGTTCTCGAACGCGTCGCGGCCGCGCATTACGCGCCGGGCCTCGGCGCGGCGCTCGGTCCGACGTTTACGTTCGGTCGCGCGCTCGTACAAGGACTGTTCGCCGCACCCGGCATCGTTGCGGAGTGTTTGACCGGGCTCGATTTCGCCGCGGCGCTCTTCGCCGAGCTCGGCTGGCCCGTCGATCCGCCCGCCCTCGGCGAACGGCACGACATCGTTCAGGCGATCCGCCTCGAATCGCCGGCGCGGCTCATCGCGTTTGCGCGAGGGTTGCAACGGGCCATGCCGCTCAACGCGCGATTCGCGCCGGAGCCGGGGCCCGTGCCGGGTTATCCGCATCCGGTCGTAATGTCGAGCGGCGCCTTCGTCAGCGGCGCGACGATCGAATTATCGTGCGACGCGCCGCTGCGCCCGCCGTTCGAAATGTATCTCCAAGGAGGCACGAGTAAGCAGCAGGCGTATCTTGGCGCAATCTTTGCAGCGGACGCGCTTCTGTAGAAGTAACTACGACTTTTCAGCGAACGTCCCTGAAACGGGGGAGCCTACCGGTGAAAGAAAAAGAAAAAGGTGCTGTGAAGGACGACGTTTACCGGCGCCGCTTCGTTCGTGTCGGCATCGCTACGCGCGTTACCTACTCGATCGAGGGTCAGGAAGGCACGCGAGTCGGCGATTCCAACGACCTCGGCGGCGGCGGCATCCGCTTGGCGACGCAGGAGGATCTCCCGTTCGGCGCGGTTTTGCTGCTGCGCTTTCCGATCCCGGGCAGCGAACGCGAAGTGACGGCCCGCGGCCGCATCGTCCTATCGTTCTTTAATGCGGAATCGAAGCAATACAATCACGGTATCGCATTCACGCAGATCGATCCGAAGGACCAGGAAGAACTCGTACGTCGCGTCGCGGAAGCGGTGCAGCGCATCGCGCTGCAGGACGACGAATCGTAGACGCTACTCCCGGCGGCGCTGACCGCTGCCCATGAAGCCGAAGAAGAAATAGCGATTCTCGTCCGTCGTCTCGATGACGATGCGCGTATCTTCGATGGTCGCCCGGGTAATCGTTTTACCGATGATGGTGTCGAGAATCGATTGCGTTTGCTGAAACTCCGCGAGCCGTAAGGCGTCGGGGTCCACGTCCTGCAACGAGTCGACGTCGACTTCGAGAAGTTGTAACAGCTCTTGCAGCGAGCCGCCGCCCGTCGATTCAGCGCCGATAGCCATCCTCTTTCCGTTCGCTTTAGGTCACGTAAGCCTTGCTTTCTTTCACCGGGAAACGTTCCATCGCCTGGGGTAACGTAGGAAGGAATGTATATTCTCGAAGTGTTGAGCGGGCCGCTCGACGGAAAGACGTGGGCCTTCGAACAGGAAATAACGATCGGGCGCGACGACGCCGTTGCGGTCGCCTGCATCACCTTGGACCGCTACGTTTCCCGCAAGCACGCGCGCTTGCGCAGCGACGGAGATGCGCTGGTGCTCGCGGATCTCGCCAGCCGCAACGGGACGCGGCTCGGCGGCCAAGACGTTACCGAGACGACGCTCGCGCCCGGTGAACGTTTCATCATCGGCCGGACGCTGCTCCGGGTTCTTCGAGCCTAAGCGTGCAAATCGTTCGGACGCCCGCCTCCGCGCGAGCGATCGCCCGGACCCTCAAGCGCCCCGTCGGCTTCGTGCCGACGATGGGCGCGCTGCACGACGGGCACCTCGCGCTCGCCCGCCGCGCACGTGCGGAAAACCCGTCGGTCGTCGCGTCGATCTTCGTCAACCCGCTGCAATTCGGGCCGCACGAAGACTTCGGCCGGTACCCGCGCGATTTCGAACGCGATGTGGAAGCGCTCTCGGCCCTCGGGGTCGAGTTACTGTACGCGCCCGCCGTCGAGCGGATGTATCCGCCGGGGTTCGCAAGCGCGATCGACGTCGGTCCGCGCGCCGCCCCGTACGAAGGCGCGAGCCGCCCCGGGCACTTCGCGGGCGTGGCGACCGTGGTGGCGAAGCTCCTGCACGCGATCGAACCGACGTCGCTCTACCTCGGCCAGAAAGACGTTCAGCAAACGGTCGTCATTCGCGCGCTGGTACGCGATCTCGATTTCGCTACCAACGTCGTCGTCGTGCCGACCGTGCGCGAACCCGACGGCCTCGCGCTCTCGAGCCGCAATGCGTACCTCGGTGCCGCCGAGCGCCGCGCCGCCCCGAGCTTCCACCGCGCCTTGCGCGCGATCGCGGAC
>CAXUFI010000408.1:0-2422 GCA_964250245.1 uncultured bacterium | reverse complement strand
AAACCGGCACCGTCGGGATCGATGTACTGCGCCAACTTCTGCGTGGCGATGACGGTGGCGCCGCCGTAGGCGGCGATCAGCGCGTGCGGCACCGTGCCCATGCCGCGCGAACCCCACCATTCGGCGTTCGCGTCGGTCGATACGCCGAGGGCGCCCGAAATGTATGCGGCGTAACCGTCGCCCGTCTGCATCTGATGGTGATCGAAACGCGCGGGGAAAAATAAAACTTCTTTACCGTTCGCTGCCGAAACGATCTCGCGGGCGTTCGTCGCGATCCGCGTCCGGCGCGAGAGAACGCCGAGGTAGGCCGTTTCCAGATGCGCGAAGAGCGTGAAATCGCCCTCGATCGTCATGACCGTTTCGAACGGCGCTATCTCGTCGCCGTCGTGCAGCGCGCGTACGACGAGTTCGTCCGCGCCTTCGCGCCACACGCCGCGCACGTCGCGGCCGCTGCAGAGTCTGACGATCGCGAGCGCTTCGTCGATGCCGCATAACACGGCGCGCGCGCGCTGAAAGACCTGCATGCGCACGCGCTGATGGTTCCGGTCGCGCTCCATGATCTCGCGGGTACGATTGAAATACGTGTCGGAATAATATCCGGCCCGCATTTTTTCGACCGGGAGGTTGAAGACGCCGGGACTCAGGCGCTGGGCGCGCAGCATGGGACGTTCGTACGGATTCGACGAATGGTCGTCCTCTTGTGAACAGTCCCGCCAATACCGAGATCGCCCGCACGCTCAAAGAGATCCGCACGCTCATGGAGTTCGCCGGCGAGCCCTTCTTTAAGTTCATGGCCTACGAGCGCGCCGCGGAGACGCTCGAAAACGCGCCGCCGGTCCGGGAGCTCATCGCGAGCGGTGAATTGCAAAAGTTACCAGGTATCGGCAAGACGATCGCCCTGCGAATCGCCGAAATCGCGGAGACCGGCAC
Organism: uncultured bacterium; assembly: GCA_964250245.1. Taxonomy (GTDB): domain Bacteria; phylum Vulcanimicrobiota; class Vulcanimicrobiia; order Vulcanimicrobiales; family Vulcanimicrobiaceae; genus CAXTIY01. Next base: position 1,492 of record CAXUFI010000408.1, on the reverse strand, counting down.
GAGCGCCTATCACCAGGAACTCGCCGCGCGCTATCCGCTCTCGCTCGTCGAGGTGCTCGGCGTGCCGGGGATCGGCATGAAAACGGCTCAGGCGCTGTTCGCCGAGCAAGGGATCGCGTCGGTCGCCGACCTCGAACGCGCCCTCGAGGCGGGCGCCCTCGCCGGGACCGCGCGCCTGGGGCCCAAGTCGCTCGAAAACATCAAACGCGGCGTGCTCGCGCTCAAGGGCCGCCGGTCGCGGACGCCGCTCGGGCGGGCGCTGCCGCTCGCGCAAACCGCGATCGCCTACCTCGCCGCGGGTGGCCAAGCCGATCATCTCGCGTTCGCCGGCAGCGTGCGGCGCGCCGAAGCGACCGTCGGCGATATCGATATCGTGTGCACCTCGCGCGAACCGGGCGACGTCGTCGCGCGCTTCGTGAAGTGGGAGCGGGCGCGCGCCGTGCTCGCCGAGGGCGTTACGAAGGCGTCGATCTGGGTCGAGAACGGTCTGCAGATCGATCTGCGCGTCTTGCCGGAAGACGTCTACGGTAATCTGCTGCAGCATTTCACGGGCTCGCGCGAACACAACATCCAATTGCGCGAGTACGCCGTACGCAAGGGGCTGCGGGTAAGCGAGAACGGCATTCTCGACGTCGCCACGGGCGTCAATCGCACGTGCCGGACGGAAGAGGAAGTCTACGGGGCGCTCGGGCTGCCCTACATTCCGCCCGAGATGCGCCTCGGGATCGGCGAACTCGAAGCGGCGCTCGCGGGGACGTTGCCCGAGCCCGTGGCGCTCGGCGATCTGCGCGGCGACTTCCACATGCACTGCACCTGGAGCGACGGTGCCGATTCGCTCGAAGGGATGATCGCGGCCGCGAGCGGGCGCGGGTACATCTACCATTCGATCTCCGATCACTCGTGGGGACGCGGCCGGATGGGCCTGGACCCGAGCGAACTGCGCGCGCAGCGCGCCATCGCTCGCACCCTCGGCGAGAAGCACGGCATCCGGACGCTCTGTTCGGCCGAGGTCGATATCAAGTCGGACGGCAGCCTCGATTACGACGACGAAATCCTCTCCGAGCTCGACATCGTCGTGGGCAGCGTGCACGATGCGATGAACATTTCGCGTGAGGCGATGACCGCCCGGCTCATCCGCGCGTGCGAGCACCCGTTCATCTCCATCATCGGTCACCCGACGGGCCGCAACGTCGAAACTTTTCGCGGTTACGAGTTCGATTACGATGCGGTCTTCAAAGCCGCCGCCAGGACGGGGACGGCGCTCGAGATCGACGGCCAGCCGGCGCGGCTCGACCTGCCGAGCGCGCTCGCCCGGCGCGCACGCGGCTTCGGCGTCACGTTCTCACTCGATAGCGACGCGCACGCGGTCGACCATCTCGCCAACGTCTCCTACGCCGTCGGCCAGGCGCGCCGCGCCTGGATCACGCGCGCCGAAGTACTCAACGCCCGGCCGCTCGAAGACGTGCTCGCCTTCGTCGCGCGCAAGCGCGAC
>CAXUFI010000407.1:0-2431 GCA_964250245.1 uncultured bacterium | reverse complement strand
TCACCATCTCGATCATGCCCGTGTTCGCAGCGCTCGCCACGGCGTAAGCTCGGGGGCGCCGGGGCCGCCGGGCGGGGCGATGCTCGACCGGAGCACGAGCGATACCCGGCCGGGGTCGAGTATCCTTAATTGAAAATCGCGATCGAAGAAACGATAGGCGGTCCCGGCAAGCGCGAAGGCCAGATGCCAGAACAGCCACATCCACACCGAAACCTGTAGCATCCCGATCGTCGAAGACATAAGAAAGACCTTCGGGAAAAACAACAGGTACGGGATCGTGAGCAATCCGGCGACGCCGAAGGCGCCGGCGAATACGGCGAACGGCACGAGGCCGGTCACCGCGAATTGACTGAAGAGCAATACGGCGGTGATGATCTCGGCGGCCGCCCAAACGGTCGCGACGACCGACATGAAGGCGGGTAACGTCGGCCCCTGCTGCGTCATAAATAGGAGTGCGAAAACGGTCGTGGCCAGGAGTACCGCGGCGAGCACGATAGCCGCGATGAAGTGGCGCCGCAGCCGCGACGGATCGGGCTTACTCAGGAGCGATTTCAGTTCGCCGTCGATGCTGATCACGCGGTGTTGGCCGTCCTTTGCGAACCGGTCGCCTGCGGCTCCGGTGCGAAGGCCGACGGCAAGTACTCCAGGGTGCATCGTCCCGGCCGTACCGCTTATTTAGAACCGTTCCTAATAACGGAGCCCGCGGCGAAGTTCACCGCGTTGCCGCGCAGCAGGAGAATACGGGCCGCCGCATGCGGTCGGAGGGACTCGAACCCCCAACCTACAAGTTCGTAGCCTGTTGCTCTATCCAATTGAGCTACGACCGCATGTCTTCGCGGCGGGACTCTAGATACAGCGCCTCGCGAGCGTTCCCTGCAGCGGCGGCGTCGATTTGGAGGGAGAGAGATTCGAACTCTCGGTGGGTTTTTTAGACCCACGACCATTTAGCAAACGGTTGGTTTCAGCCACTCACCCATCCCTCCGGACGGCGTCGCCCAGCCTTAGCGTGCCGAACGAGCGGACCCTGCCACGGACCGGGCGCAGCTGCGGAGGGTTCAAAGCGCGGCTATCGCCGTTGCGGCGACCCACCTGATGTGGCTCTCACTGGGAGAAGTGCGCGCTCCACGATCGTTCGCTCCGCGTCGGCGGCCGGCTCGTGCTCGATGCCGTGAAGACGACCGCGCACGGCGAGTTCGTCGCGATCTTCGGTCCGAGCGGAGCCGGTGAGTCGACGCTGTCGGACGCCTGCGCGGGCGCGCTCACGCGAATTCGGGTTCGCTGCACCACGACGGCCGCGCCGCGGCTCTCCTCGCGCGGATACGGATCTCGGGCGCTGCCTCCGGATGCCGCTCGCCGCGAACTGCTAACGCGGCCGGATGCGATAGATGTTGCCGGTCGCGTCGTCGCTGACGAATAAGCTGCCGTTCGGGCCGACGGCGACTCCCGCCGCCCGTCCGACGCGGTTACTCGCCGCGTCTTGAAAGCCCGAGACGAAGTCGCTCCATTGCGCGCTCGGGGCCGTCCAGTCCACGGCGACCGCCGGCGTATCGCCGGACATCGGCACGAAGGCGACGCGGGGCGGGATCAACGCTCCGGCGACACGATGCCAGCTGCCGTGTGCGGCGATAAAGACGCCGCCGCGATAGGCGGCGGGGAACGCGTATGCGCCGCCCTGGCTCCGGGGATAGAACGCGGCGCCCATGAGCGTCGAATACGCCGGCAATTCGACGCGCGGTACGACCGTGTGCGAACAGTCGGCGCCCGCCACGTAGGCGATCTGGTCTTCTTCGCAGGCCGGCCAGCCGTAATCGGCGACCGGCGCGTGCAGCGTTACCGCATCGAAGTATTCGTACGGATGCCCGAGCGGTAACGAGTCTTGACCCGCACCGCCGGCCCAGAGCGTGCCGGTCGCGGGATTCGTCGCGAGCGCGATCGCGTTCCGGATGCGCGTGGCATAGACGATCAGGCCGCTTCCGTCCAAATTGGTGCGCAGGACGGTCGCGCGCGTCGGATCGACTTCGGTGCAAGCGTTGCACGACGACCCGACGCCGATGTAAACGAAGCCTCCGGCGACGGCGACCGACGCCGAGCGATGGACGTCGCCGTCGCTGTCGGGCGCCACCGGGCCCGCCCGATACGCGGCGATCCGGGTCGCGGCCGCCCCGGCCTGGTCGCCGGGCCGATACGGAATTAGCCATAGCGCGTGCTGCGTCGAGACGTACACCGAGGCGCTCGCGACGGCGACGCCATAGGCCGGACTATCGTAAAAGGTGGCAAACGTGTGCGCGGGCCCGGCGTTGCCGTCGGCTTGCGGTACGAGCGCGACGGTCGCGGCACCCGTGCCGACCAGGAGATCGCCGTCGGGTAGGAACGCGAGCCCGCGGGCGTCCGGGACCTGCGCGATCACCCCGATCGTAAAACCCGCCGGAAC
>CAXUFI010000406.1:0-2455 GCA_964250245.1 uncultured bacterium | reverse complement strand
CTGCGCGGCCGGCGCGGCGTCCGACTCGGCTCTACCCGAGACCGCTTGCCCGGCCCACGTCGCGTCGCGCGCGTTAACGGATGGGCCGAGCCGTCGCCGCAGCCTTGCGTCTCGCGATGCAGAAGCGAAATTCATGTTCGATCCGTGCCGCTGTCCCCAAGCTCCCTATTCCGCTGCGCTTCGCGTCCGAAGCGTTCGGGGCTGCCCGCGCATACCGCGTATCGCACGCGCCGGTACGTGCGGCTTTCGTCGGTATTCGCCGCGATTGCGTTGGAGCGAGCGGCGACGGCATCGATCGGCACTACGCCGACGAAACCTTGCCGACCGTACGCCTACCCTCTACGACACGACGATGCGGCGGCTATGCCTGCGCCTGTACGGCGGTGGCAGCGATCGTGTAGACGATGTCTTCGACGGATGCGCCGCGCGACAGGTCGCTGACCGGGCGGCGCATGCCCTGCAGCATCGGACCGATGCATACGATCCCCGCGCTGTGCTGCACCGCTTTATACGTAATGTTGCCCGTATCGAGGTCGGGAAAGATATAAACCGTCGCCTGTCCGGCAACCGGGCTATCCGGCGCTTTGCGCCGCGCCACGTCCGGCACGGCCGCCGCGTCGTACTGTAGCGGGCCGTCGATCGCGAGGTCCGGGCGCCGCTTTTTTGCAAGCTCCACGGCCGTTCGCACTTTATCCACGTCCGGACCGGAACCACTCTTCTCCGTGGCATACGAAAGCATCGCCACGCGCGCGGGAAGGCCGAAGCGTACGGCGGTATCGGCGCTTTGGATGGCGATCTCGGCCAGCGTCTCCGCATCGGGATCGGGGTTAACGGCGCAATCTCCGTAAACCAGCACCTGCTCGGGCAGGCACATGAAAAAGATCGACGACGCCCGCTTGACGCCGGGCAAGGGCTTAACGATTTGCAACGCCGCCCGTACCGTCGCCGCCGACGAGTGGAGCGCGCCGGAAACGAGACCGTCGACTCGGCCTTGCGCCAGCAGCACGGTTGCCAGCAACCCGTCGTCGCGTAACTCTTGCGCGGCTTGCTCGGACGAGAGTGCGGCTTCGCGCAATTCGATCAGCGTTCGGACGTGGTCTGCCCGGATAGCAGCGGCATCGACGATCTCGACGGCCGGCGGGAGCTCCACTCCCTGCTCCATCGCGACTCGCTTGATGGCCGCAGGCTCGCCAAGCAGTACGCACTGCGCGATGCCCCGTTGCGCGCACGCGACGGCGGCCCGGATGACCCGCGGCTCCGTGCTTTCGGGCAGGATGATGCGCCGGTTGCCGGCGCGGGCTCGCCGCGTGAGCTCCGCGTAAAAGGCAGCCGTAGAGATTCGTCGATCCCAGCCGCGGACCCAACGCTGATCGATCCACTGGCCGTCGAGGTAGCGCGACACGAATTCTGTTGTTGAGGCGCTCGCCTCCGGCGTGCAGCCGGGCAGAGCTGTCGCGTGTTCCGGGACCAGTGCAACGAGCTCCGGGAGACGCGGCCGGACCGTCTGATACTCTTTAGTAACCCGGGCGATGGCGGAGTCGATCGGCTCGGCGTGCGGCCGCAAGCCCCCGACGATGCAGCCCACCAAGCGCGACCGATTGCCGTCGGAATAAAAGCGGGCAGCGAGAGCTAGTTGCTCGCACCAGGCTCGCTGCAATGATCGCGCGCCGTCGGCGACCAGCACGATCTCCGCATCCAGAGCGCGGATCAGCCCCCGGGTAAACGAGACAGCGAACGGCTGAGCGGCGGACGGCGCGGGCGCCGCGACCAGCAGTACGTCGACATCGTTCGCGACACTATTTAGATCACCCACGACGCCGCTTAGCCAGCCGTTCCACCCGTCTCGCACCACGCTCTGCGCGATCTCGTCGAACGATCTGGGTCGGGCCGACCTATTTCCGGCCCGCGCTTCTGCGGCGGAACCTTCCGGCACTGCCGGAGCTGCTGACGACATGACGGGTTGATAGGTTCGAACGGAGCGGCCACGCCGGCGGAGCAACTTCCCGAACGCAGCGGCGGTAACGCTCGAATCGACGTTCTCGAAAACCGGAACGAAACAAAACGCATACTGCATACATTTATGTGACTTTGAGTGCGAGCGCTATCACCAAATTGCTATTTGCGCCATCGACCTCGGCGCGAACTTCCTTACGCGCGCAGATGCCGCGTTGTCCTTCAATCGCTATTCGAACCACAATTAAAGCCCTAATCCGGCAATACCGATAATGGGTAGTTCGAATAGTAATTTAAAATAACGAGGATAGCGTTTGACGCGAAAGCCCGCAGGGTATTCGCACTGCAGCTTCGTCAGCGAACGTAATCGCTACGTTCCGGACGATCTAAACCATCGTACATTCCGTTGAACTACTTCCTCTACCGCATAAGAGAAGTTAATGGTACAGGATCGCGTCCCAGGGAGTGGTGTACGAGGCCTCACGGTAAGTCGGAAGCTAGC
>CAXUFI010000405.1:0-2458 GCA_964250245.1 uncultured bacterium | reverse complement strand
GTCCGGGCGCTCGTACTCGTGCCGACGCGCGAACTCGCGATGCAGGTCGCCTCGGCCGTGCACCGCTACGGCCGCGATCTCGGCGTCCGGGTGCTGCCCATCTACGGCGGCCAATCGATCTCGCAGCAGCTGCGCGCGCTCGAGCGCGGCGTCGACGTCGTCGTCGCGACGCCGGGCCGCGCGCTCGACCATCTCCATCGCGGCACGCTCTCGTTCGAGGGAGTCGAGACGGTCGTGCTCGACGAGGCGGACGAGATGCTCGACATGGGCTTTGCCGACGAACTCGAGGCGCTGCTGCGCGCGACCCCGGCGCAGCGTCAGACGGCGCTCTTCTCCGCGACGATGGCGAAGCGCATCCTCGCGATCGCCAAACGGCATTTGCGCGACCCCGTGAGCGTCACGATCGCGCGCGAAGCGGCGGTCGCGGGCGAGAGCCCCAAGGTGCGCGAGGTGGCGTACATCGTGCAGCGGCGGCACAAGGCCGCGGCCCTCGCCCGCGTGCTCGATATGGAAGATGCCGGAGCGACGATCGTCTTTTGCCGCACGCGGCTCGAAGTCGACGAACTCTCGCAGACGCTCGGCGCGCGCGGTTATGGCGCGGAAGCGTTGCATGGCGGTCTGTCGCAGGAGCAGCGGGACCGCGTACTGCGGCGGTTTCGCGACGGGCTGTCGGACATTCTGGTAGCGACCGACGTCGCGGCGCGCGGGCTCGATATCGAGCGCGTGAGTCACGTCGTCAACTTCGACGTACCGCCCTCGCCCGACGCGTACGTGCACCGGATCGGGCGCACGGGCCGCGCGGGCCGCGAGGGCGTGGCGATCACCTTCGCCGAGGCCCGCGAGCACCGGCTCGTACGGAATATCGAGGAGCAGACGAAGCGGAAAATCCGCATCGAATCGGTCCCGACGGTCCACGACATGCGGGCGCGGCGACTCGAACACACGCGGGACGCGCTCGAGGAAGCGCTGATCGCGGGCGAACTCGAACCGTACCGGAACGTCGTCGAATCGCTCGCGGCGGAATACGACGTGCTCGACATCGCGGCGGCCGCTGTGAAGACGGCCGATCGGGGCCGGGACGGCACGCCGGCCGATGAAGAAGAGATCCCGAAAGTCGCGGTCCCGCTCGCGCTCGGGAAGCCGCGGCCGGTCAAAGGGTCGCGCCCGCGGGCCGAGGTCACGCGGATCTTCATCGGTGCCGGCCGGAACGCCGGGATCCGGCCGGCCGACCTCGTCGGCGCGATCGCGGGTGAAGCCCGGATCGATTCGCGAGAGATCGGCGCGATCGACATCGCGGACAAATTCTCGCTCGTCGAAGTGCCGCAAGCGGCCGCCGAAGGCGTCATTAAGGCGATTCGCGGCACGACGATTCGCGGTAAAAAAGTGCTCGTCCGGCGCGAGCACGACCGCCCGACTCCCGGGCGCGGTTAGCGCCGGCTAGCGGTTCCCGGCGTCGGCTACCGCCTGGCGCGTCTCGAGCAGTTCGATCCGTTCGGCAAGCTCGTTCACGACGGCTCCCAGGACGCGGACCGCGTCTTGCAGCTCGCCTTCGGTGCGGGGGGCGCGGATTTCGCCTGAATCGGAGTGCAAGGACTGCATATCAACCTGGTCCCCCGCGGACGGCTCGTAGAGCGCGCGAGGATCTTTCAGCTACCACTATAGCAGAGCGCGAGACCCGGAGCGAGGACCTGGGTCACCGAGCCGGCCGGCGGGTGCCGAAACACGCGCCGTCGAGCGCGGTACGTCCGCTCGGAGGTGTCCGGAAGTGATCCTCATCCGTTCGTTACTCGTAATCGCGCTCGCCGTGTGTGCGACGCTCGTACTCGTGAAAATCGTGGTCGTGTTCGCGCTCGCCGGAGCCGTAGCGGCGCTCGCGCTCGCCGCACTCCGCTTTGTTCGGCGGTTAACTATTTCCGGTACCCGGCGCTCCGTCGTGCGCGGCGTGCGGCCGCTGCCGAACGCGAGGATTAGCGTGCGCTGAAGCCGCCGCCCGGCTAGCGGTTTCCCGGGCGGGCAGCCCGAAAGACCGAGCGCCATGTCGAGTTCACATTTTGAGATTCGCAACGTCGGCCGATTGCTCGTCGCCAACCGCGGCGAGATCGCGATTCGCGTCATGCGCGCGGCGACGGAACTCGGCATCGCCACGGTCGCGATTTACTCGCACGAAGACCGGTTCGCGCTCCACCGGTTCAAAGCCGACGAAAGCTATCTCGTCGGTGCGGGCAGTTCGCCCGTGCAAGCGTATCTCGATATCGCCGACATCGTCCGGATCGCGAGCGAGGCGCGGGTCGATGCGATCCATCCGGGCTACGGGTTCCTATCGGAGAACCCGGAATTCGCCGACGCCGTGCGGGCCGCGGGCATCATCTTCGTCGGGCCGTCGACGAACGCGATGCGACGGCTCGGGAATAAAGTCTCGGCGCGCGCGCTCGCCGAGCAGGCGCACGTGCCCGTCGTG
>CAXUFI010000404.1:0-2459 GCA_964250245.1 uncultured bacterium | reverse complement strand
CCTTGATTCTTTATTCGAAGCTCGACGCGGTGAGAGCCGCCGCCGTTATCGCGCGCGAGTGCAGCTATTTCGAGCGCCTGGGGCGCAGCTTCGAATGGAAAGTGTACGCTCATGACGAGCCGCCGGATCTCGGTGCGCGGCTACGAGCGAGCGGCTTCGTACCCCAAGCACCGGAGACGTTCATGATCGCGGACCTGGCGGCTCTCGCTTATCCGCAACTCGCCTGCGACCTCCGCCTCGTCACCGGCCGGGCGAGCTTGCGCGACCTGGCGACGGTCCAGGCGGCCGCGTTCTCCCGACCGGCGCCAAGCTTCTACGCGCGCTTCGAAGCGCAGCTCGGCGATCCGGCGCTACGGCTCTTCGTCATCTACGCCGGCGGGAGACCCGTTTCGGGCGGACGCTTGCAATTGCCGCCCGGCCGCGATTTTGCGAGCCTGTGGGGCGGCGGCACGATCCCCGAAGCTCGCGGCCGCGGATTCTTCCGGGCGCTCGTAACGGCTCGCGCGGCGGAGGCGCGCCGGCTCGGCTATCGCTACCTGACGGTCGATGCGGTCGCTGCGAGCCGTCCGATCCTCGAACGTCTCGGCTTTCGGCCGCTCGCCGAGATTACGGGCTGGATCTTCACGCCGGTGCAGGCAACTGCAAGGCTCGACTGCCGTTGACCAGAAAATCGAGCACGGCCATCCGCACGTACACGCCGTGCGAGACCTGTTGCGCGTAGCGCCAACCCCGATAAGCGAAGACGTCTTCGGTTAATTCCGCGCCGCGGTTGTACGGCCCGGGATGCATGACGATCGTGCGCGGCCCGAGCTTCCCGAGACGGCGCGCGTCGAGCCGGTAGTTGCGCGCGTAGTCGTCGAGCGCCGGCAACGTGGCCGAGGCGATCCGTTCGCGCTGAATACGCAGCAGCATGAGCGCATCGAGCTCCGGCAAGACCGCGTCGAGATCGCGTTCGATGCGTACGCCGGGGCGCGACATGGCGGAGGGCAAGAGCGTTTCCGGACCGATGAGAAGAACTTCGGCGCCGAGCGCCCGCAGCCCGAGAATGTTGGACCGCGCGACGCGGCTGTGCAGGATGTCGCCGACGAGCGCGATTCGCAAGCCCGCGATGCGCCCGAATTCGGCGCGCAAGGTGAGCAGATCCAGCAGCGCCTGCGTGGGATGCGCGTGGCGGCCGTCGCCCGCGTTGACGACGTGGCCGTCGAACGATTCCGCTAACCGATACGGAAAGCCCGACTCGGGATGACGCGTGACGATGACGCGGACGCCCATCGCCGCGAGCGTGATCGCGGTATCGGCGATCGTTTCGCCTTTCCCCAGACTCGACGAGCCCGGCGGCAGCGCGACGATATCGGCACCGACGCGTTGCTCGGCGATCGCGAACGAGGTGAACGTGCGCGTGCTCGCCTCGAAAAAAAGATTGACCACGCATACGTCGCGCAGGAGGTCGCGCGAAGGCGGATGTTCGTGAAAGCGTTCGGCGCGCGCGAGCAACGCTTCGATCTCCGTACTCGTAAGATCGTCGAGGTCGAGCAGGCTGCGATACGCGCCGCTCGGCTCAGGAACCGCCATCGGCCTCGCTACGGATCGAGACCCGGTCGTCGGGCGAATACGTTTTCCCGAGATGAACGTCGATGAACTCGCGCCGGCTCGTGGGGATGACGCGTCCGACGTAGTCGCCCTGAATCGGCAACTCGCGCAGGCCGCGGTCGATGAGGACGGCCAGCCGGATGACGCGCGGCCGGCCCAAATCGGTGACGGCGTCGAGCGCGGAACGTACCGTGCGGCCGGTGAACAGCACGTCGTCGACGATGATGACGAACTTTCCGGAGAGGTCCTCGTGGATCTCCGATTCCGGCAGCGAGCGCGCGACGTCGTCGTCGCGATAGAGATTGATGTTTAAAAAACCGAGGCCCGGACGCAGGCCGCTGATCTCTTCGACCTTCGTCGCGATGCGTCGCGCGAGTTGCTCGCCGCCGCGCCGGATCCCGATGAGGACGATGCCGTCCTGCGCTTCTTCGGGCTCGAGAATCTGATGGGCGAGCCGGCCGATGATGCGGTCGATCTGTTGCGCGGACATCAAGATCCGCTCGCGCAATTCGACCGTACTCCTCATAAGATCGCCGCCATGACGGCCTTTTCGGGACGACGCGGAAAATTCATCGCCGGGCGCTCAGCCCGCTTCGAGGCGGCCGAGTTGCTCGCGCGTCCGTTGCCGGTCGGCGTCGTAAGCGGCAAGCTTGCGGCGCTCGGCGGCGACCGTCTCCGGCGCGGCGTTCGCCGTGAATTTCCCATTGCCGAGCTTGGTTTCGAGCCGGGCGATCTCCGCATCGAGGCGTGCGATCTCTTTGCGATAACGCTCCACGAGCAGACCGGCGGGTGCGCGCGGGGTCGCCGCGAGTAACGGCTCGCCCGCCGCCTGCGCGAGCGCGGCCGCGTCGACGAGCGTCGCGTGAGCG
>CAXUFI010000403.1:0-2459 GCA_964250245.1 uncultured bacterium | reverse complement strand
CCCTACTAGGACGCAGCGTGAAATTACGTGAGGCGCCGCTTCCGTTAATCGCACCGCTCGGACTCGCCGCGGCGCTGCTGGCGCACGCATTACTGCAGGTTAGCGGCGCAGTTGGCATGGGAGCGCCGGCTTATAGTTCTCACGCGCACACGGCCGTCGAGCCGGTCGCGATCGTCGAGATCTCAATTGCGCTTTGGTTCTTCGGTTTTGCCGTTCGCGATGCGCTGCTCGCACGGAATCAGCCACATTACAAGCTCGCGTCGCGGCCGGGACCCGGGTTCGACTGTATCCCGCTCTGCTCCGGCTGCATCTCGCTCATCGCGATTGCCACGCTCTTTGGGATGGAGTACGCCGAGAGCGGCAGCGCTGCGCTCGGGCTCGGCTGGCTCGGCGGAGCGCTCGTTCCCGGCGCGCTCGCACTGGCAAGCGGCATCGCTTCGGCGGTCGCCGTGCTCTATTTCGCTCGAGCGGGCTACTTCGCCGGTTTCGATTACCTCGTCGGCCTGTTCGCGGCCGCACTCGCGCGCTTCATAGCGACGCTGCTCGTTCCGGCTTCTAAGCCGTCGCGGCGCGCCGCGCGCCCCCTGATGACCCGGACCGCGCCCGTCGCGCGTCACGCCGGTCTGCGCGCTCCTCCCGTACCGACGCGCTAGTCCGGATTCGACCGCTAAACCGGCATTAGTCGAGCCGTCGACACGGGGGTCGACGTCCGAGCGCGCTTTCGCGGCCGCGCCGGGCGGTTGCCTCGCAAAGCGAGTTCCGTTCTTCATTTAGACTCGACGTACGCGTGCGTATCTTCGCGGACGCACGCCCCTACGAATCTGCATTGCAGAGGTTAACGAACCATGATTAATCCGCTCGCTACCTTTTTCGTGCTGGCGATGGGCGCCGGCGCATCGTCGCAAGCCCTTAGCGGCATCTTCGCGCTGCAGACGGAGCAGTCTCAGACGCAAGCTCATATGGTCGCTACCCAGATCGGTCCGTCGCCGCTCGAGCAGCACTTGGACTTGTGGCTGACCCGCGACGGGTCGCAGACGGTAAGCCGTTACGCCGTCGATATGACGAAGTATCTGCACCTTATCGCCGTCAGCGACGACTTTGCCACGTTCATGCACGTGCACCCGGCGTTAGAGAAGGATCACCACTTTCGGATCGACATGCGGTTTCCCAAAGAGGGGCTCTACCACGTGTACGCGGACGACGATCCGGACGGCATCGGACAACAGGTTTTTCGTTACGACCTTCGCGTCGGTCTGCAACTCGAAGGGGAGCGGAGCCTCGAGCCGACCGGGTCGCACGTAACGGCAGGGCCGTACCGCGTAGCTCTCGGCGCGACGCACCTGCGCATTAATTCCGAGAGCGAAGTCGCGGTCCACATCACGAAGAACGGAAGTCCCGCGAGCGACCTGCACCCGTACCTCGGCGCGCTCGCTCATGCCGTGTTCATCGATGCGGGCGACCTCTCGTACGCGCACGTGCACCCGATGCCGCTTGAGAGCAACATGTCGGGCATGGCGATGCCGGCAATGGACACACTCTCCGCCTCGCAAACGTCTTCGCCGGACATGATGCTGCACATCCGGATCCGTGAAGCCGGAACTTATAAGTTGTGGTTTCAGTTTCGCGGCGGCGACGGACTCTACGCGGCGCCCTTCGTCGTACGCGCGTCATGATGATGATTCGACCGATCACGATTCTCTTAATCGTCACGCTGACGGGCGTTGCCGATGCGGCGCCGCCGGCGATCGTCGTAAGCGACGCGTGGTCGCGGCCCGCCGAAGTGACCGCCGTCGTTTATGCGAGCCTACGCAACCGCGCCCCACTCTCCGACCGGCTCATCGGCGCCGAATCGCCCAGCGCAACGAACGTTACGCTCCACGAGACGACGACCATGAAGACGTCGCCGGCGGCCGCGTCGATGGATAACATGCCGATGAACGGTGCGATGACTTCGATGAAGTCGCTGTCTGCTATTCCGATTCCGGCGCGCGGGTCGACGTTACTAAAGCCCGGCGGCTATCACCTGATGCTCGATCTTCGTCGCGGCCTCAAGGCCGGCCAGACGATCCCGCTGCGGCTTCACTTCGCGCGCGCCGGCTGGATCGCGACGACCGCAAGCGTCAGAGCGACGCCTTGAAACGGAGTGGTCCTATCGAACGCACGCTGCTGCGTCGCGTTCCGCGGCTCGGGAAATTTCTCGGTTCGAGACGCCTCGCGAGCTAGCCGCCGTGTAGTCTGCGACCGCAGCCAAGCCGGTCATCCGCAGCGCGCTCGGCGGAACGCCGTAGCTGCGCGCCAAAACCGGGACGTCGATGGGGTCGATCCGGTCGTTCGTTGAAAGTCCGATGCTGCGCGTGGCTTTTACCGCGGCGATCTTCCTTCGTGCGACTGCGGGCGCGAACGCCAAACCGCTCGAGTCGCCCGCGCCCGCCGTTTCTCCGGCGCCGACCGCGTCGCCG
>CAXUFI010000402.1:0-2470 GCA_964250245.1 uncultured bacterium | reverse complement strand
GAGTGAGTCTCGCGAAGGGCCGCGCAACGCGAGGTGGCGTGCGTCTCCGGTAGGGCGAAAGGTGGTCGCCTCGGGCGGCCTGCCCCCGGGCTAACCCGACCGGCAGCGGGACACCGCCGGTCGCCGCGCGGTGCCCGGAGCTATAAGCCGGCGCGCGTACTCCTCGAGTGCGTCTTCGCCGGGGCCGCCCGGCTCGTACGTCTGCCGGAGGAGGTCCTCGGCGACGGTGCGGTTATCGTACGAGCCGGTCGGCAGCTCGAAGACCATCCACGTTTATCTTTCGCAGCGGAGTCGCAGCACGGGCCGGCGGCGTTTAGCTGCCGACGGCCTGCTCGGCGGGTGCGTGCGTCGTTACCGTGACGAGTTTGCGATTGACGAATTCTTGGATGCCGAGCCCGGACAGTTCGCGGCCGAAACCGGATTGCTTGACGCCGCCGAAGGGCAGATCCGGAGACGAGACGACGATGTCGTTGATGAACACCATCCCCGTCTCCAGTTGCGCCGCGACCCGCTTGCCGCGGGCGACGTCGGCGGTGATGACCGATCCGCCCAGACCGAAAGGCGAATCGTTGGCCAGCGCGATCGCTTCGCGTTCGTCTCTCGCCCGGAAGAGCATCGCCACCGGCGCGAAGAACTCCTGATCTTTAGCGGGATTGGCGGCCCCGACGTCGCCGAGAAGCGTCGGAGCGAGGAAATATCCGCGACGATCGAGGCGCCGTCCGCCGAGTAACACCCGAGCACCGGCCTCGATTGCCGCGTCGATTTGACCGAGCACGGCTTGTAAAGCGCGTTCGCTCGAGAGCGGCCCGAGCGTCGTTTTGCCGTCGGCCGGATCGCCGGGAACGAATCGTTCGAAAGCGGCTCGCAGGCGCGCTGTAAACGTGTCGGCGAGTGCTTCGTGCACGATGAAGCGCTTCGAACCCGCACAGGCTTGACCCGTATTCGCCATGCGGCCGGCAACGGCGAGCCGGACCGCGGCCTCGATGTTCGCGTCGTCGAGGACGATGAACGCATCGCTTCCGCCGAGTTCCATCGTGCTCTTTTTCAGGGCCTTCCCGGCACTCGCCGCGACGGAGGTGCCGGCGCGATCGCTACCGGTCAAAGCGACGCCTTTCGTGCGGCCGTCGGCGATCGCCGTCGCGGCCTGATCGTTCGTTAAGAACACGTTCGAATACATGCCGCGCGGCGCACCGGCCTCGAGAAATAGTCGCTCGATCGCAAGCGCGCATTGCGGAACGCTTTGCGCGTGCTTGACGACGACCGTATTGCCCGCCATCAGGTTGGGCGCGGCGACCCGCGCGATCTGATAGTACGGATAATTCCACGGTTCGATACAGAAGATCGTTCCGATCGGCGCGGTATCGATGAACGCTTCGCCTTTCGCCAGCGCGAGCGGTTGCCGGGCGAGCATCGTTTCGGCGTTGCGCGCGTAATACTCGATGATGTCGGCGCTGAGCGTCACTTCATTGCGTGCTTCCCCGATTAACTTCCCCATTTCGCGCGTCGCGAGTAGGGCGAAGGCGTCGATTTGGGCGCGCAGCAGAGCGGCCGCGCGCGAAAGGATCGCCGCGCGCGCCGCATAAGATCGGACGCGCCAATCCGTTCGAAACGTTCGATCCGCGGCGTCGAGAATAGCGGTTAACTCGGCATCGGAATGTTCCGGAAACGAGCCAAGGTGCTCTTCCGTGTAGGGGTTGATCGACTCGTAAGGCATAGACGCTCCTATCTCGGGTGGTACCGGCCGCCGGCGCCGTTCACGCAGCGCGGCCCGGGCCGGCCGGCGATGCCGGAGGCCGTCGAGCGAACTGCATGGCCGTCGGGCGTTACCCGCCGCAGGAAGTCGCGTAAACCGGAACCTCACGGTTAGATTACCGGGCGAGAGGCGGGCCGTTCGCGAGCGAGCGCGGCTCGCAGCGACGACGGATCGTCGAGCGAGACGATGAGCTTCGCGCCCGCGATGTACGTTACGGACCGTCTACGATTGCAGGTGCGGACCGCCGGCGCCGTTCCGGCGTGCGGTGCGCAGTTGCCTCGCCGTCGCGCGGTGCTAAAACCAGCGCGGCACCCGACCGTGGTAGCGGCGGTAGTCGTCGCCGAAGAGCCGCTCCAGATACCGTTCCTCGGGATGAACGACCAGCCGGTCGACGAGGGCCAGCACGATCGGCAACAGCGTCAGCGCCGGCAGCGAGCGCGCTAGAAGGGAACAACCGAGGTAAAGCGACGTCGCGGCGACGTAGGCCGGGTTCCGACTGAGCCGGTAAATCCCGGTAGTGACGAGCGCCGTCGTCGGCCGGTAGGGACTCAGCTTCGTCCCCGCGGCCTTGAGGGTGACGATGGCCAGCGCTCCGATGACGCCGCCCGCTCCGAGGCTCAGCAGGCCCATCGCTCGGGCGAGGCGCGCGCCGCGCGCGTCCGTCTGCGCTCCCCGGCCGAGGAGCAGCCCAAGCGCCAGCCCGCCGCCGTAGAGCAA
>CAXUFI010000401.1:0-2479 GCA_964250245.1 uncultured bacterium | reverse complement strand
GAACACGAGCCGAGCCGCGCGATCGCGAGCGGATCCGTCGCGCGCTCGCCGTCGCGCAGCCAGGCCGCGTAGGCGTGCACGAGCCGCTCGACACCGCCGGTTTGCACCGCCACGAAGCGGGACGCGCCGGCGCCGAACCACGGCGCTCGTTCGTAATCGCTCGGGCCGCCGAGTACCTCGCTCGGACCGACCCTGACGTCGGTGAAGTCGACGGCGTAACTGTCGGAGGCTTCCATGCCGAGCGGCTGCCAGAACGTCGGATCGATCGGCGGCCGCTCGCGCTCCATATCGACGACGACCATCTGCGACTCGTCCGCCTTCGTTCGCGCGGTAATCAGGGCGCCGCCGACGCGACCCGCGCCCGAGCAGAACGTCTTTCGGCCGCTTAGGCGTACACCGTCCGCGTCCGTGTCCGCGATGCGAACGCCGTCGTGCGCTTGCGTATTCCAAACGCCGAATAACCGGCCGCGCGCGACGTCCTGGGCGACCGCCAGCCGCTGCTCGTCCGTCCCGCAGCGCGCGATGAGTTGCAGCGCGTTGACGTGACCTTCGTAGAGCCGGCCGAACGCGAGATCGCGATAACCCGCCGCGCGCAACAGACGGGTTTCGCCGGCTCGCCCGGCCAGCGGCGTCCCGTCCTCGCGGGCCAGACCCGACCGTAGAACGTCGCTATTGCGCAGGTCGAACTCCGGATCGTTGCGGGCAATACCGGCTGCGATCTCATCCGGGGTCAACGCGATTACCGTAGGAACCTGCGTCCTTCTCCGTTGCGGTCGGACGCAAGTGCGCCGTTAGGCGTGCTTCCGTTGCGATTCCCCAAGCGCCTACGCGAAGTTAAACCAGGACGACGCCGGCTGGCTCAGCTGCCGGGTTTTCGTCGTCGGACGGCGGTCCCGGCCGCTCCCAGGCTAGTTCGTAGACGGACCCGAACCGCGCCCTACCTTGGCTTCTCTCCTGGTTCGCGGCGGTCGCGTCGTCGATCCGTCGCAATCGCTCGATGCCGTGCGCGACGTGCTGTTGCGGGAAGGCGTCGTCGCCGCGATCGGCGAGCACCTCGAGGCGGAAGGAGCGAGCGTGCTCGACGCGACGAACGCCGTCGTGGCGCCCGGCTTCGTCGACATGCACGTGCATCTGCGCGAACCGGGACAAACGCATAAGGAAACGATCGCTACCGGCAGCGCGGCGGCCGTCGCCGGCGGCTTCACCGCCGTCGCCTGCATGCCGAATACGGAACCCGCGCTCGACTCGCCGGCGCTCGTCGCCGAAGTGCGCCGGTTGGCGAGCGTCGCCGCGTTAGCGCGCGTCTATCCGATCGCGGCGATCACCCGCGGCCGGAGCGGCAAAGAGCTCGCGCCGTTCTGGCGTTTGCACGATGCGGGTGCGGTCGCGTTCAGCGACGACGGCTTCGCCGTTCGCGATCCGCGCGTGCTGCGTCAAGCCGCGCTCTACGCGCGCGATGTGCCGGGCGCGTTCATCTCGCATTGCGAGGACGCGGACTTGCGCGGCGACGCGGTGATGAACGAGGGCGCGCGCAGCTTCGAACTCGGCCTCTCCGGCGCTCCCGGACTCGCCGAGGACGTCAACGTCGCTCGCGACGTCCTCATCGCGGGCGACACGCGCAAGCCGTTTCACATCGCTCATCTTTCGACGGCGATGAGCGTCGAACTCATCCGTTTCGGACGCGCGCAAGAGATCGCGCTGACCTGCGAGGTGACGCCGCACCATCTGTGCTTCGACGACGCGCGCTTCTCGCGCTTCCGGGCCGACGCCAAAGTGAACCCGCCGCTGCGCCGCGAGCGCGACGTGCGGGCGCTGCGCGACGCGGTGCGGGACGGTACGGTCGACGCCTTCGCAAGCGATCACGCGCCGCATACGCGCGAAGAGAAAGCGCAGCTGCTCGGCGATGCGCCCGTCGGCTTCTCGGGGCTCGAGATCGCGCTCGGCGCCTACGCGTTCGCGCTGCCGGATCTCCCGCTCGCACGATTCGTCGCGCTGGGCTCTACGAATCCGGCGCGCATCCTCGGCCTCGCCGGCGGCACGCTCGCCATCGGCGCGCCGGCCGACGTCACGGTCTTCGCCGACCGGCCATGGCGGGTCGATCCGGCCGCCTTTTACTCTCTGGGAAAGAATACGCCGTTCGACGGAGCGTTGCTGACGCGGCGCGCGGTCGCGACGATCGTGGCGGGCGAACTCGTGATGGAACGCGGACGCGTGCGCGAGCGGCCCGCCGTCGCCGGCCGTTCGTAAACGGCGTCGCACGCTCGGGCGCCGAAGGTTCGCGCGATGAACGGCTCGCTCGTACGCAGCTTCGCCTTCGTATGCTCGATCGTGCTCGCGGCGGCGCCCGCCGGATAGCCCTCCTGCCCCGTCATTGGCTCGGACTGTGAAAAATGCTCGATGGCGCTGTTCGGAACACCCGCCGCCTTCAAGTCTGCGATGGCCAACTCAGCGAGAGCGGGTGTCGAATAAACCGCAACGA
>CAXUFI010000400.1:0-2486 GCA_964250245.1 uncultured bacterium | reverse complement strand
CAAGGCCCGGAACCCGCTCCGCCCCGATCTCGTGGCGGCGCTCGGCCTCGCCGGCGCGTTCGCCGCGGACACGGGCCCGCGGCCCGCCGCCGTACCGCAGCCCGTTGCAGCCGTCGCATTCGGGGCGCTCGCCTATCGTAACATCGGCCCCGCACCGGCCGGCGGACGCGTCGCCGCCGTCGCCGGCAGCGATGCGGACCCGTACTTATATCTCGTCGGCGCCGCCGGCGGCGGCGTCTTCCGCACGCGCAACGGCGGCGCGACGTGGGACGACCTATGGACGAAGCAGACCGTCGGCGCGATCGGCGCGCTCGCGATCGCACCCTCCGATCCGCGCGTCATGTGGGTCGGCACGGGCGAAGCGAAACCGCGCAACGACGCCTCGTACGGCGACGGCATGTGGGTCAGCGAGGACGGCGGCACGCACTTCGCGCACCGCGGCCTTGCGGGCTCGTACGCGATCTCGAAGATTCTCGTCGATCCGCACGATCCGCGCGTCGCGCTCGCCGGCGCGCTCGGCAATCCGTTCGTCGATTCTCGCGAGCGCGGCGTCTATCGCACGACCGACGGCGGCCGCAGCTGGCGGCAAACGCTCTACGCCGGGCCGGCGAGCGGCATCGCCGACTTAGACTCGGATCCGAGCGGAAAGACCGTGTTCGCGGCCGTGTGGCAATTCCGGCGCTTGCCTTGGACGTTCTCGAGCGGCGGCCCGGTCGACGGCCTGTGGCGCTCGATCGACGGCGGCTCGACGTGGACGAAGCTCACCGGCCACGGGCTCCCGCCGGGCGAACTCGGCCGCATCGGCGTCGCCGTCGCCCCGAGCGATCCGCGACGCGTTTATGCCGTCATCCAATCGAAGCACGGCATCGCCTGGCGTTCGGATGACGCGGGCGATACGTGGCGCGAGATCAGCGCGGATACGGAACTCGATCAGCGGCCGTTCTACAACGCCCGGCTCGCAGTCGATCCCACCGACGCCGATCACGTCTATTTCTGCGCCGAAAATCTGTTGGAGACGCGCGACGGCGGCCGCACGTATCGCGAGTTGCGCGGCGCGATCCATCAAGATCACCACGGCCTGTGGATCGCGCGCGACGGTAAGCGCATGATCGAGGCGAACGACGGCGGCGCACCGATCTCGCTCGACGGCGGCGCGCTCTGGGATTGGCGCGCGAATCTCACGATCGCGCAGATCTACCACGTCGGGTTCGACGATCGCACGCCGTACGACGTCTGCGGCGGTTTGCAAGATAACGACGCCTTTTGCGGTCCCTCGAACAGCTTGAATGCGCTCGGCATCCGCGGCGGGCTGTGGCACGACGTCGGCAACGACGGCGACGGCTCGTGGGCCTGGCCCGAACCGGACCGCCCCGACAGCGTCTGGAACGTCGGCGTCGCGAGCCTCAACGGACAGCTCGGCATCTTCAACGTGCCGACGCGCGAGAATGTCGACGTCTCGCCGTACGTCGCCGACACGAACGGCCGCGCGCTCGCGGGGCTGCCGTTCCGCTTCGATTGGGAAGCGCCGGTCGCGTTTTCGCCGCGCGAGCCCGGCGTCGCGTACTTCGGCGGCAACGTCGTCTTCGCGACGCACGATCGCGGACGGCATTGGGTTCCGATTAGCGGCGACTTAACGCGCAACGATCCGGCGCACTTGCAGATCGCCGGCGGTCCGATCAATCCCGACGTCTCCGGCGCGGAATTTTACGATACGATCCTCGATATCGCACCCTCGCCGCTCGACCCGCGCGAGCTCTGGGTCGGTACCGATGACGGGCTCATCCAGCTGACGCGCGACGGCGGCCGGCATTGGCGAAACGTGTCGATCGCGGGCCTCGGCCCGTACGGACGCGTCGAAACGGTCGAACCATCGCACGCGGCGCCGGGCCGGGCCTACGTCGCGCTCAACCGCCACCTCTCCGGAGATTTCGAACCCTATCTCTTCGCGACCGACGATTACGGCGGGCATTGGCATTCGTTGCGCGGGAATCTGCCCGCGGGCGAACCCGCGCGCGTCATTCGCGAAGATCCGCGTAATCCGGACTTGCTGTACGCCGGCTTCGAACAGGGCGTGCGCATCAGCTTCGACCGGGGCCGCTCCTGGAACGCGCTGCGCCTCAACATGCCGCCGGTCGCCGTCCCCGATCTGCGCGTGCAACCGCGTGCGAACGATTTAGTGCTCGCCACGCACGGCCGCGGCTTCTACATCCTCGACGACCTCGCGCCGTTCGAGGGCTGGACGCGGGCGCGCGCGCGAACGGCGCCGACGCTGTTCGCGCCGCGGCGCGCGTACCGCTTCGCCGCCGGTTACGATTACGGCGTGCAGGCCGATGCCTGTTGCGTCGCGCCGAACGAAACGGTCGGCACCAATCCGGCGCCGGGTGCGCTCATCTCCTACTATTTGCCCGTCGCGCTCGCGGCGCGGCCCGCTCTCGAAGTGCGCGATGCGGCCGGCCGCACCGTGCGGCGGCTGCTCGGAACGAACC
>CAXUFI010000399.1:1351-2495 GCA_964250245.1 uncultured bacterium | reverse complement strand
CCGCGTGCGAGCACCGGTAACGCCACGGGAGCCGCGCCGGGCGCGCCCGCGAGCAGCAGATCGGCATCGGCGAGCAGCGCCGCGCTCGCGAAACGGCGGATCTCGAGGGCCGAATCGGCGAGCGAGAACGCGAGGCGCGCGCGCCGAACGAGGTGCCCGCGCGCGGGTCCCGGTTCGAACTCCGCCGCCGGGGGCGCGAGCGGAGCGCCGCCGGCTTCGACCTCACCGAAAACGATCGTTTCGTCACCGCCGCCGCGCGCGACGAACGAGCCGTCGGCGGCGAGGATCGCGCTCTTCCCGCAATACGCGACGCTGTTAGCTTCGACGCCCGCCTTATTGCTGACGACGAAGGGTACGCCGTTTTCGCGCGCGCGAACGTTAGCGAATAGATCGGCTTGAATGTTCTCGAGCAGCGCGGGGTCGCGGCCGGTCGTGACCCAAGCCGTCGGCATGACGAGCATCTCCGCTCCCCGCTCGACGAGCGTCGCCGCGATCGTCGGGATGCGGCCGTCGGCACAGACGAGCAGGCCGAGACGCCCGAGCGGCGTGTCGACCGGTTCGAGCGTCGTCCCGGCCGCGAACCAGCGGCGATCGAAGTGCCAGAGAAATTGTTTCGCGGCGTAGCCGTATTCGATCCCGTGCGGTCCCAGCGCGACGGCCGCGTTATACGTGCGGCCCCCGATTATTTTTGCGGTACCGTAAACGATGACGAGTCCGTAGCGCGCAGCGAGCGCTCCGAGCGAGCGCCGGGCGCCGTCGAGCTGCGCGGGGTCGACGGGCGCGTAGCCGAGCACGTACGCCGGCACGGAGCCTTCCGGCAAGACGACGAGTTTCGCGCCGCGCGTC
Organism: uncultured bacterium; assembly: GCA_964250245.1. GTDB lineage: Bacteria > Vulcanimicrobiota > Vulcanimicrobiia > Vulcanimicrobiales > Vulcanimicrobiaceae > CAXTIY01. The sequence goes on along the minus strand of CAXUFI010000399.1, from coordinate 1,649 downwards.
GCGGCGGTCTCGACGAGCGTAAGGACGTGCGGCCAGCGTGCCTCGAAATCGTCGCGCTCGTACGCGCGCGTTTGCACGCAGGCGACGGGTATTTTGCGTGGCTGCACGAACTTCGGCCCTCAATCGACATAGCTCACGTCGCTCCAAGGGGAAACTTATCGTGAAGCGAGTCACAGGGCTTGTTTTTTCGTGCGTTGCCGCTTCCTCTCTCATGGCTCTAACGGCGGTCGCAGCCGCGCCCGCGCCCAGGCCGCGCGCGCCGGGCGCGGCGCCGCGGCGGCCGGGGGGCGCGCGCCCC
>CAXUFI010000399.1:0-1341 GCA_964250245.1 uncultured bacterium | reverse complement strand
CGGCGGGCCCACCCGCGCCGGCGCCAGGGCGGGGGAAACCCGCCACGGCGCGGGCGCGCGTCGTCCTCCGTCAACCCGCGATCGGCGATTTGGCGCCGGCCGACGAATACTTCGGTCCGTTTAAGCTCAGCATCATCGGCATCCGCAATACGATTCGCGACCTCGGTCTACGCTACGATTTCAATCACGACATCGGCGATCAGACGTATAAATCCGCGCAACAAACCGAGCGCTCGATCCGCGATTGGGAGCGGCGCTATCCGCGCGACGACCAGTTACCGCGCGCCGTCTATCTGTTGCAACGGCTCTATACGAAAGTACTGGTCGGCGATTCGCGCCGGCGCGCGCACGTGGTCGCGGTCTGGCTGTTCGCCGATTTCGCGGGCTCTCCGCAATCGAAGCAATTGAAGAAAACGCTCGCCGTCGAACGCCTGGCGCCCCTGCCGCCGCCGACACCGCCGCCCGCGACCGCCGCGCCGCAAGCGCATTACGACTCGGCCTTCGGCTCCAATTACAATTCCGCATTCAACGCCGCCGCCTCACCGTCGCCCGCCGCGGACTCCTCAATGAAGCACTAACCAGCTCGCGCGCCGGAGCTTCCAGACGGAATCGTTAAAAATGCACGCCGAGGCCGGCGTACGCGCCATCATGGGAGAAGTCGCTGGGCGCGTTCTGTTTATCGTAGCCGCGATCGCCGAGATAGCCGCCTTGAAAGAAGAGCGGACTGTGTCCGAGATCGAGGGTTAAGCCGACGTTGTACTTGAGATAGCGGTACTGCACCTCACCGAAGCTGCCGTCGCCGAGATTCTGCGTCGCGTCCGTCGTCAGCGACGGATAGTAGAACATCGAACCGTACAGCGAGAACGATTGATCGAGATCCGGTAACTTCTCGAGCCCGACACCCAAGCCGTGTTCCTGCGTCGGCAGCGCGCCGCCCTCGTAATTCGTGTTGCGGAATTCGTAACCGATCCCGATGTAGATGCGCGGGTTCGCGATCCGTAGCGCGAAGCGCGTATCGAAATCGTCGTCCCGCGCGTCGAACGCCGGCAGATAGACCAGGCCCTGCTTGCCGGAGCCGTTCACGCAGCCCGGGTTCCCCGCCGTCGCGGCGTTGCAGGCCGTCACGGGGTCGCCGCCGCCGTGCCGGTAGCGAAAGCTGCGGAGATCGCCCTCGATCATCCAAGGCAGGTTAAAGAGCGGAAATTCGAAGGCGGCGGCGGCCCGAAAGGAAGGCTTCGAAGCTGCGCCGGCATTAATTTCGTTATAGCTGGCCGGGCTGACGATGTAATCGCCCACGATGAATCGTTCGTTCCGTTTCGCGGGAACCGGCCGGCCCGGAGC
>CAXUFI010000398.1:0-2496 GCA_964250245.1 uncultured bacterium | reverse complement strand
CGCGGGCGCTGGCCGGCGCGGCGCTCGGGAGCGTGGTGCTGCGGGCCGTGCCCGCCGGGGCGAAGCTCGCGCTGGACGATGCACCACTTACGGTCGCTTCGGGGCAGGCCCTTACCGTGGCCGCGGGACCGCACCGGCTCAGCGTCGAGACGCCGCAAGGCAAGACGACGCTCGCGCTCGACGTCTTGCCGGATACGACGACCAACGTCGTCGTGCATCCGCCGCCGGCGAGCGTGCGCTCCGCCGTCGTCGCGCCGGCCGAGGACTACTTGCCGACCGACGCCCTTTCCCTGTACGGTTCGAAGATCGTCATTCGCTATGCTGGTCACGTCGTCGTCGCCCGCCTCGGAGAAACGACGGTGCGTTACGACAGCGCGCCGGAGACGTACGACGCGGCGGCCGAACAGATCGGCAGCAAACTCTACCTGCCGCTCGGACTCCTACAGAAGTTAGCCGGCGATACGTCGAATTAGCGCCGCGCCCGGCCCACGCTCGTAGAAATCGGAAGCACCATGCCCAGCATCTACATCGAAACCTTCGGCTGTCAAATGAACGAAGCCGATTCGCAGTATATCGCGGACCGGGCGGCGGCGTCGGGCTATGCGGTCACGTCGCAAGCGGCCGAAGCGAACGTCGTGGTGCTCAACACGTGTACGGTGCGCGATAGTGCCGAGCGTCGCGCGTACGGCCGGATGTCGCACTTTCGCGCGCTCAAACATGCGGCGCCGAACGTGAAGCTTATCGTGTGCGGCTGTCTGGCCGAACAAGACCGCGACCGCATGCATGAGAAGGCGCCCTATCTCGACGGCGTCTTCGGCACGAGCGATCTCGCGCGGCTCGGCGACGCGCTCGATACGTGGCGGCCCGAATTCGACGACGGCGACGATCTCACCCAAGAGCGGCTCCTGCTGCGGCCGCTCGGCGGCGAGGCCGATTGCGTCGGCGATGCCTACGCGCATTTGCGCGCCTTCGTCAACGTGCAGCGCGGGTGCTCGTACTACTGTACGTATTGTATCGTGCCGTACGTTCGCGGCCGGTTCGACAATCGGCCGTTCGCCGAGATCGTCGCGGACGTCGAACGTGCGCTCGCTCGCGGTGCGCGGGAGATAACGCTCGTCGGCCAGACCGTCAATGCGTATAGGGAACCGGCGACGAACGCCGACTTCGCCGATTTGCTCGCGGCGGTCTGCGCGCTGCCGGGCCTCGATCGGCTCACGTTTCTCACCTCGCACCCCAAGGATTCCAGTGCCAAGCTCGCGCGAACGCTCGGCGCGCTGCCGCAATTGCAACCGCGGTACCACCTGCCGGTGCAGTGCGGTTCCGATCCGATTTTACGGCGCATGAATCGTAAGTATACCGTCGCGCAGTATCGCGAGAAGATCGCCGAATTCCGCACGCACTGTCCGCAATGGTCGCTGACGACCGATCTCATCGTCGCCTTTCCCGGTGAGACGGAGCACGACTTCGAACGGACGCTCGCGCTGTGCGAAGAGATGCGGTTCGCGCAGGCCTTCATGTTCGTGTACTCGCCGCGGCGCGGCACGCCGGCCGCGCATTGGGAACAGATACCGCCCGGGGAGGGCAACGCGCGTTTGCGCCGGCTCGCCGAAACCGTCGACCGCGGCGTGCGTGCCTGGCACGCGCCGAAGCTCGGCCGCGTCGTGCGGGCGCTCGTGCAAGGACCCTCGCGTAAAGATCGCACGAAGTTAGCGGCGAAGACGGGCGATAACGTCACGGTCGTCGCGAGCGCGGGCGGGCTCGACGCGCCGGCCCTGCTCGCGCGACCCTGGCTCGACGTTCGCATCGATGCGGCCCATACGTGGGGCTGCACGGGCGAGATCGTGGCGAGCGCCGAGCGCTTCGACACCCGGGCGGTGCCGCTGGAGCGGCGGGCGACGATCGATCTTATCGGCGCGTGAGCGAGGTCCGCTACTCGCCGCTGCTCGAGCAGTATTTCGAAATGAAAGAACGTTACGCCGACGCGATCTTATTGATGCGCGTCGGCGATTTCTACGAAGCCTACGGCGACGATGCCGAAACGATCGCCGCCGCGCTGCAGATCGCGCTCACTTCCAAGGAGGCGGGGAGCGGGCAGCGAGTCGCGATGGCGGGCGTGCCGCACCACACGCTCGACGGCTATCTCGCGAAACTCGTCGCGCAGCGGCGCATCGTCGCGCTCGGCGAGCAGCTCGAAGTTCCGGTACCTAATAAGCTCGTCCGGCGCGACGTCCTGCGCGTCGTCACGCCGGGGACGCTGATCGAGGAAAACCTCCTCGCGAGCGGGTCGGACAACTATCTCGTTACGGTCACCGCCGGCGGCGACGCGGTCGCGCTCGCCTACGCCGACATCTCGACGGGACGCGCCGCCGCGACGGCCTACAGCGGCGACGCCGGCCTCGACGAGGCGCTCGCGGAACTCGTCCGGCTGGCGCCGGCGGAAATCGTCGCCGATCTGCCCGCCGAGTTGCGAGCAACGATCGCGCAGCAACTCCCCGC
>CAXUFI010000397.1:0-2498 GCA_964250245.1 uncultured bacterium | reverse complement strand
GGTGGGCGCGGTTGGCGACCACGTCGTTGGTGTTCATGTGGAAGGAGACGCCGGCGCCGGCCTGGAAGACGTCCACAGGGAAGTGCTGGTTCCAGAGCCCTTCGGCGACCTCGGCCGCGGCGCGGGCGATGGCGCGCGCATTCGGCAAAGCGCCCGTGTTCATCGGCACGGGCGGCACGATCGGCCCCGTCTCGAGCTTCGACCGCATCCTCAACTTGCCGCAGGTCCTTATCGGCGTCGGTCTCCCCGACGACGCGATCCACGCGCCCAATGAGAAGTTCGACCTCGGCCAATTCTTCGGCGGGATCGAGACGATGGCGTACCTGTACGACGAACTCGCTCCGTCAGCGGCGGCAGCCGGCGCGACGGCGGGCGGCGGGAGCGCCGCCCGCGCGGCGAACTAGTACGGGCGATGCTCATGCCCACGGAACTCACGCCCCGCCAGATCGTGGCCGAACTCGACCGTTATATCGTCGGCCAGGCGAAAGCCAAACGCGCCGTCGCGATCGCGATGCGCAACCGCTATCGCCGCGAGCGGCTCGGCGAGGAGATGCGCGGCGAAATCATCCCGAAGAACATTCTGATGATCGGTCCGACGGGCGTCGGCAAGACCGAGATCGCACGTCGGCTCGCCACGCTCGCCGGCGCCCCGTTCGTGAAAGTCGAGGCCACGAAGTACACCGAGGTCGGCTACGTCGGTCGCGACGTCGAGTCGATGGTGCGCGACTTGGTCGAGGCCGCGATCCGGATGGTCCAAGACGAACGCCGCGGCGAGGTGCGCGACGCCGCCGATGCCGCCGCCGTCGAGCGGGTCGTCGACGTCCTCTTTCCCGAGACGCGCGCGCCCGGCGCGGGCGCCCCGGTCAACGCCTTCACGCAAACGCTCGGCTCGATCTTCGGCAACACGTTTCCGCAGGCCGCGTCGCAGCCGGCGACCGCGACCGCCGCGCCGCCCGAGAACGCGCACACCATTCGCGAACAGGCGCGCGCCGACATATTGCGCGGCTTCTACGACGTCCGGCTCGTCGACATCGAGGTCGAGGAGGCGCAGCAGTTGCCGATCGGCATGATGGGCGGTATGGATCCGTCGATGGCGGCCGGTAACGACATGAGCGAGATGCTCGGCGGCCTGCTGCCGAAAAAGAAGACGAAGAAGCGCGTGACCGTCGCCGAAGCGCGACGGATCTTCGTGCAGGAAGAGGCGAATAAGCTCGTCGACGCGGATGCGGTGAAGCGCGAAGCGCTGCACCGCGCGGGTGAGAACGGCATCATCTTCATCGACGAGATCGATAAGGTCGCGGGCCGGGAAGGGTCGCGCGGCCCCGACGTCTCGCGCGAGGGCGTGCAGCGCGACATCCTGCCGATCGTCGAAGGGAGCACCGTGACGACCAAACACGGCGCGCTCAAAACCGATCACGTGCTCTTCATCGCCGCGGGTGCGTTTCACATGAGCAAACCTTCGGATCTTATTCCGGAATTACAGGGGCGCTTCCCGATCCGGGTGGAGCTCGATACGCTCTCCGTGCACGACTTCGAGACGATTCTGACGCAGCCCAAGAACGCGCTTACCGAGCAGTACAAACAACTGCTCGCGGTCGAAGGGGTCGACGTGCGCTTCCTGGCCGACGGCATCGGTCAGCTCGCGACGTACGCGATGCAGGTCAACGAGCAGACGGAGAATATCGGCGCGCGACGGCTGCACACCGTGCTCGAGCGGCTGCTCGAAGACGTCTCCTACGCGGCGCCCGAGGAAGGCGGCACGGTCGTCGTCGATGCGGCGTACGTCCGTTCGAAGCTCTCGGAAATCGTCGAAAGCGCGAATCTAAGCACCTATATTCTGTAGCGGCGGGTTATACTAACGACGTGGCCTACATACGTGAAATCATCAAGGACGGTCACCCGACGCTGCGCAAGGTGGCGAAGCGGGTGCATCCCGAGGAGCTGCAAGATCCGCTCTTCCAGCAGCTGATCGACGATATGTTCGAGACGATGTACGACGCGCCGGGGATCGGGCTCGCGGCGCCGCAGGTCAACGTCGGGAAGCGCCTCTTCGTCGTGCACCTGCAGGACGAGTCGGACGCCCACGGCCCGTTCGTAGTCGTCAACCCGAAGTTCTCCGTGACCGAAGGCGAGATCGATTCGATCGAGGGCTGCCTCTCGGTCCCGGGCATGATCGGCGACCTCAAGCGCTTCGAACGCGTGGTCTGCACCGGCCTCGACCGCGCGGGCAAGAAGATCGAATTGCGCGGCAGCGGTCTTTTCGGCCGCTGTCTGCAGCACGAGATGGACCATCTCGACGGGATCCTGTACGTCGATAAGGCGCAGAACATCCGGCCGGCCGTCACCGACGAGGAGCGGGTCGCGCTCGCCGAGAGCGAGGCCGAAGGTACGGGTTCGGGCAGGCACATCTCGGCGACGGCGTCCGCACGGTCGTGAGCGTCGCGGCCGCCGCCCGGCGGCCGGGCGGCCGCCCCCCCGCGGGCGGCGGCGCGGGGGGG
>CAXUFI010000396.1:1892-2508 GCA_964250245.1 uncultured bacterium | reverse complement strand
TAGCGGCAGAGCGGCGCGCCGACCATGACGTCCTCGCCTTCGGTCGCGATGATCTCGACGAGGGTCCCGTTGACGAGCGCCGGCAGTTCGACCGTCGTCTTATCGGATTCGACTTCGACGATCGTCTCGCCGCGCCGGAACGCGTCGCCCGCTTTTTTCTGCCACGCGACGATGCGGCCGCTCTCCATCGTCTCGCCGAGCCGCGGCAGCGTGAGGACGTCGCTCATGCCGCAACCAAACGCGTCACGGTCTGGGCGATGAATTCGGCCGTCGGGATGCTCGCCGCTTCGAGCGCCGGCGAGACCGGGATCGGAAGGTCTTCGCCTGCGATGCGGAGGACCGGGTCCTCGAGGTAATCGAAACAGTCTTCGGAGATTCGCGCCGCGAGCGCGGCGGCGACGCCGCCGGTCGCATGCGCTTCGCTGACGACGACGGCGCGGCCGGTCCGTTCCACCGAGGCGATCACCGTGGCCATGTCGAGCGGGTCGAGCGTGCGCAGATCGATGACTTCGACTTCGATCCCGGCCGCGGCGAGCGCCGGCCCGGCCCCGCGCGCGCCCAGCCCCAAGCGCGGGGATGTGGCGCGCCGTTCCTAGGGGGCCCCGCGGCGCCCCCC
>CAXUFI010000396.1:0-1882 GCA_964250245.1 uncultured bacterium | reverse complement strand
CGACATGCACCATGCGCGAGTAGGTGACGAGCGTTACGTCGCGGCCCGCGCGGCGCACGACGGCCTGCCCCCAGGGCACGGCCGGCGTTGCCAGATCGACGTCCTCGCTCTGCGTGTAGAGCGACTTATGCTCGATGAAGACGACGGGGTCGGGCAGCGTGAGCGCGTGCCGCAGCAGATGGTACGCATCGGCGACGGTCGCGGGCATCGCCAGCCGCAGCCCGGGAACGTGCATGATCCACGCTTCGAGGCTCTGCGAGTGCTGCGCGCCCGCCGAGCGGCCCGTACCGCCCTGCGTGCGCAGCACCATCGGCACGCCGATCTGGCCGCCGAACATGTAGCGGATTTTCGCCGCTTGATTCCCGAGCTGGTCCATCGTCAGGCCCAGAAAGTCGACGTACATGAGCTCGGCTACCGGCCGCAGCCCCGTCATCGCCGCTCCGACGGCCGTGCCGACAATCGCCGCCTCGCTGATGGGGGCGTCGATGAGCCGCTCCGCGCCGAAGCGCGTGATGAGATCTTTCGTAACGCCGTAGGCGCCGCCGTACGCGCCGACTTCCTCGCCGATGACGATGACGGACGGGTCGGCCTCCATGGCATCGGCGAGCGCCTGGCGCAGCGCGTCGCGGTACGTCGTGACGGCCACGGTCAGTCCCGCGCCAAGATGCGGTCCAGACGCGCGCGCAGGGGCTCGGGCTCGGCTTGATCCGGACCGTAGACGTCGCGGAACATCGTCGCGAGCTCGGGCGGACTCGCTTCCGCCGCGAATTCGACCGTCGCGTCCATCTCGCGCGTCACCGCGGCGTCGACCTCGTCGAGCTGCTCTTCGCTCGCGAGCCCGCGCTCGACGAGCGTCGTGCGCGCGCGCAGCACCGGGTCGCGCTTGCGGCCGACGGTCTCTTCCTCGGCCGTCCGATACGGGCTCTTGTCCATCCGGCCGTGGCCGAAGAAGCGAAAGCACGAGATGGCGAGGAACCCCGGTCGTCCGGCGCGCGCGCCGTCGACGAGGCGCTTCATCGTCGCGTACACCTCCTCGACGTCCTCGCCGTCGACCATCTCGCCGCGCAAGCCGAAGGCGACGGCCCGCTTCTCGAATTCGAGCGAACGCGTCGCGCGGTCGATCCGCGTGCCCATTCCGTACTGGTTGTTGATGCAGACGAAGAGCACGGGCAGATCCCAGAGCGCCGCCATGTTCATGCTCTCGTAAAGGATGCCTTGCTGCATCGCGCCGTCGCCGAAGAACGCGACCGAGACGGCGTTCTTCTTAAAGTGCTTGTAACTCAAGCCGGCACCCACGACGTGCGGGATCCCGCCGCCGACGATGGCGTTGGCACCGAGATGGCCGAGTTCCATGTCGGCGATGTGCATCGAGCCGCCCTTGCCGCGGCAGTAACCGGCGTCTTTGCCGCCGATCTCGGCCATCATCCGCGCCGGATCGGCGCCGCGCGCCAGAAAGATGCCGTGGCCGCGGTGATGCGTCGTAAACGAATCCTGCGGTTCGAGCGCGGCGACGGCCCCCGCGGCCGCACCCTCCTCGCCGATCGAGAGGTGCAGCATCGACCCGGCGGACTGCCCGCGAACGTAGAGCTCGGCGACGCGCTCCTCGAACGTGCGGATGCGCCGCATCGTGCGATAGAGATCAAACAGCTGCGACGGATGTGGAGCGACCGTTACGGTCATTGGATGCGGTCCTTACCGGCGCGGCCGGCGGGCGGAGTGCCTTCAGGGCGGGATAGAGCGCGACGTAGCGCTCGTAGAGCTCGGCGTATTGGGCGACGCGGCCGGCGCGCGGTTCGATGCGGCGGCCGGGACGGACCATCGCCGCGATGCCGTCGTCGATCGTCGCGAAGGCGCCCGTGCCGTGCGCCGCGAGGATCGCGGA
>CAXUFI010000395.1:0-2515 GCA_964250245.1 uncultured bacterium | reverse complement strand
CCGTCGAGTTCGACGAGCAGGTGCGCGTCGCCCGGCGGCACGTTCTCCGCGCCGCTCTTCGTCGGCAAGCTCGTGCTCGTCACGGGCTATTACGACGCGGCGCGGACCTTGCACGCGCAGACGATTACGCGGCAAGCGCGCATCAACGCGCAGAGCGGCGCCGACCGTTAGGCCGCGATCGCGAGCGGGGGAACGGGCCCGCCTGCGCGCATCGAATCGCTATCGGACTCGACGAACGGCGCGCAACTTACGCGTGCTGGAGCTGACGGAAATAGTCGTAGGTTTCGCGCATGCCGTCGACGAGCGTCGTCGCCGGACGCCACTCCAGCTCGCGCATCGCGAGCGACGAATCGAATTGCGCGTCGCGCACGTCGCCCGGCCGGCGCGGCAGATATTCGACCGGCGCCTCGAAGCCGGTTACTTCGACCAGCGCGCGATAGATCTCGTTCACGCTCGTCTTCTTTCCGGTTCCGATCACGTAGCACGTCCCGCTCCCGAAGTGCAAGGCTTGCAGATTCGCCGCTACGACATCGCCGACGTAGATGTAATCCCGCGTCTGTTCGCCGTCCCAAAAAATCTTGATTCCTTGGCGGCCCAGAAAGCGGCCGATGAAGATCGAGACTACGCCCGCTTCGCCATTGGGATCCTGCCGCGGCCCGTAGACGTTTCCGTAACGCAGCGCCGTGAAATCTAAGCCATGTTGGGCGCGATAGAACCGCAGATAGTGCTCGGTCACCATCTTCGTAATCGCGTAGGGCGATTCGGGCCGTTGCGGCGTCGCCTCGGTGATCGGGAGTCGCTCCGGCTCGCCGAAGGTCGCTCCGCTCGAAGCGAATAGTATCTTCTTTACGCCGCTCTTCACGCTGTTCTCCAGCACGTTGAGGAGCCCGATGACGTTCACTTGCGCGTCGAACTCCGGATCGCGCGAGCTGATCGCGACGCTGTGCTGCGCCGCGTGATGGCTGACGATATCGGGCTGAAAATCTTCGAAGAGCCGCTCGAGCTTCGCGTCGCGAATATCCGCCTCGAGGAACGTCACCCGCCGATCGAGGTTATCGCGGCGTCCGCCGCCGTGCGACCAAAGATTGTCGACGACGGCCACTTCATGGCCGGCGGCGAGGTATCCGTCGGCGATGTGCGAGCCGATGAAGCCTGCCCCGCCCGTGATCATGATCCGCATAATGCTCCTCGTATCGAGCCGCTCCGGCTCGTTCCATCCGTACGTGAACGGTATCGTCAGGCGCGTACCGCAGCATTACCGCGGCCGGAACGACGGCCCTCGAAGCTCGGCCGAAGCCAGCGCCGTTCGGCGGACTACAGCGATTCCACGTAAGCGGCGACGTCGGCGACGTCTTTGTCGCCAAGCGGCGACGGGTAGAGCTTGGGCATCGGCGGCATGGGATTCTTTATCCAAGTCACCGCGGCCGCCATATTCTTACGCGTTTTCTCGCCTTTGAGCGTCGGCCCGATGCCGCCGCCGGCGCCCGCGGCTCCGTGGCAACTCGCGCAGTTCGCGGTAAAAATCGCTTCACCGTGCGTCGCGTCGCCTTTCGCTGCCACGGCGACGGACTGCGGCGACGCGTCAGTCGCGCTCGCGCCCGCAGAGGTTCCGGCGCCGTCGGAACTGCTCTTCGCGCAACCCGTCACGGCGAGAACGGCGAGCAAACATGGAAGCACGAGCGTTCCGAAGCGAATGGTCAAGAAATACTCCTTGCGGCGCCCGCGCACTTCAAGCGAGCGCTTCGCCATTCCCCGTCGACCAGCGGCCGACGCTATGGCCCGAAGTGCGTGTGCGAGAGCCGCACCCGTCTCGCTACGTCGATTGCCGGTAAGGCTACGCTTACGCTTCGCCGGCCTGTACGCGCCTAAACTCGGTATTCGAGGCGCGGTGGAACCGCCGACGACGCATCAACGAATACTTGATACGGGTTCCCGAGCGTACTGCCGTACTCGACGATCTCGATCTCGGACAGCATGCCGGCTTCATTCGTCCAGAGAAGTATCTCGATGAACATTTCCGGCTCAACCGTAATTATCGTGGGACCATCGGCCATACGTAGACTCGACGATGGCGGGCCACCAATAACTTTTATATCGCACCAACCCGTCGGATCGTATTCTGCAATCTTACACGACTCGATCTGTTGTTCTAACTCCGGATAGCCTCGAGTGACGACGCGCAGAAACGCCTGCTCCAGGTCAGTTGGAACCCGGTAGACCACGGAAGACACCATTATCGCTTTCGCACGCGCGCCGCTATTCGCCTCAGACTAGTCGAGATCCTAACCGGCCGTAATTGTCGTGACCTAGCCACAGGTAGCCGCCGTCGCGAAGAGCGGGTGTGGGCCGCGCACCTCTCGTTCCGGTCGCGCTGTCATTGCTCGCCGGCATTATCGCCCGACGTCATGACGTCGCGCTTGCAAGCCTCTGCTTCGGCGCCGTAGCAGTTCTCGCACTGCGAGGCGCACCGCGCACCATTCGGGCGACCGCGTTCGCGGCGCTGGCAACCGGCATA
>CAXUFI010000394.1:316-2524 GCA_964250245.1 uncultured bacterium | reverse complement strand
GGCCGGCTCCGCGTTCGAGCCGGCCAGGCTGCACAGGGAGAGGAACATCAAGCCGGCAAGCGCCAGGGGCGATCTCATACGTGCACGCTCCGTTCGGCGAAGCGCGTACTCCTTCAGGTACGGCGATTGCGGCGCGACGTGCGCCGTTGCATTCTCAGTGCGGGCGGGTACGCAACCAAGCACCTCGACGACAGGAGTGGCTGATGGCACGAATGATGGAAGCGCAAACCTCGCCTGCGGGAACGACCAAAGCGCCGGCCTGCACGCTCGTCATCTTCGGTGCGGGCGGCGACCTGACCAAACGTCTACTGATGCCCGCGCTCTACGATTTGGCGAACGGCGGCCTGCTCGACGAGAGCTTCAAAGTATTCGGGCTCGATCATAACGCCAGCAGCGACGACGAGTGGCGCTCTTCGCTCTCCGACACGATGCAAACGTTCACGCAGAATAAGACGGGCGAGTTTCATCCGGCCACGATCGACGAAAGCGCCTGGGGCTTCGTCACGCAGCGCCTGCACTATATCGTCGCGGACTTCGAGAATCAGTCGAGCTATGCCGAATTGGCGAAACAGCTAACGGGGAACGCCGTTTTCTATCTCGCGGTCGCCGCGCGTTTCTTCGGGCCCGTCGTCGACGGTCTCGGCAAGGCAGGTCTCTTAAAAGAAGCGGACGGCGCTTTCCGGCGGGTCATCATCGAGAAGCCGTTCGGTAACGATCTCGCGTCCGCGCGCGCGCTCAACGCGCGCCTGCTCGATCAGATGAACGAAACTCAGGTGTATCGGATCGATCATTTCCTGGGCAAAGAGCCCGTGCAAAGCATTATGGCGATGCGGTTTGCCAACGGGATCTTCGAACCCATGTGGCGCCGGGAATACGTCGATCACGTCCAGATTACCGCAGCCGAAACCGTCGGCGTGGAAAAGCGTGGTTCGTTCTACGAAGCGACGGGTGCGCTGCGCGACATGGTCCCGAACCATCTCGTGCAGCTCTTGACGATGATCGCGATGGAACCGCCGAACTCGTTCGACGCCGAAGACGTGCGCACGGAGAAAGCGAAGCTCGTGGGTGCGGTCGCCCGCGCTCGGACGGCCAATACCGTGCGCGGTCAGTACGGGCCGGGTAACGAACAAGGGAAGGCGGTGCCCGGGTATCTTCAGGAACCCGACGTCGCCAAGGATAGCCGGACGGAAACCTACGCGGCGCTCAAACTCGAAATCGAGAATTGGCGTTGGAGCGGCGTGCCGTTTTATCTGCGTACCGGCAAGCGCCTCAAAAATCGGCTAACGACGATCTCGGTCCATTTTAAATCCGCACCGTACCGGATCTTCCGCGATTCGCCGGTCGACCGCTTAACTCCGAACGTGCTTACCTTCACCATCGCCCCCAACACGAGCGTCTCCACCGACTTCACGGCGAAAGTGCCCGGGCCGACCATGCGTCTGGGCCGCGTAAGTTCGGAATTTTACTATAACGACTTCTTTCAAGAGAGCCCCAACGTCGGTTACGAGACGCTCATCTACGATTGCATGCTCGGCGATGCGACGCTCTTTCAGCGGGCCGACAACATCGAAGGCGGCTGGGCGATGGTCCAGCCGCTCCTGGACGCCTGGGCCACGGGCGAAGGCGACGTCGAAGCCTACGCCGCGGGCAGCGAAGGGCCGACGAGCGCCGATGAGTTACTGCGCCGGGACGGCCGGCGCTGGCTACCGCTGACGGACGATTCCGAACAGCGGCGCAGCGTCGAAACGCACTAACGCTAACGCTAACGTTACGACACGACGCGGCCGGCGCGTTCGAGTTCGACCCCCGTCGCCAAGAGGTCTTCGCGCAGATGGGCGATGGACGCGGGGCGCTGCGCGAGATCGATGAAGTCGAAGCCGCCTCGACTCGCGACGGCGCAGGCCGCGCCCGCCGCTTCGCCTTCCTCGATCGTCGTCGGGATGATGCGCGCGCTGCCGGAGGCGAGATGGCTCGCGGAGATGGCGGGGCCGGCGAGCAGCAGGTTCGAGAGCCCGCGCGGTACGAGCGCACCGAACGGAATCCCGTACACGTGACGGACCGCCGCGAACGCCGGCTCGTCCGCGACGTCGACCGGATGCAGATCGATCGGGTACGACGAGAGGCCGATGCTGTCCGCCGGCACCCGGCCGAACCAAACGTCGGCCGCCGTCAAACGCTCGAGGCCGGCGATGTGGCGCGTCTCCCGCA
>CAXUFI010000394.1:0-268 GCA_964250245.1 uncultured bacterium | reverse complement strand
CGCCCGCGCAGGTACGCCACGAGGCGGTATGCTTCGGCTTCACCGGTGACGTGCGCGCGGCGCAGTTGCGCGGGGTCGAGGCCGTCGATCCCGGTGATGTCGACGGCGTTGACCGTCAGCGCTCCGTCGGGCAGTAAGCCGAGGTTGAGATCGCGCACGACGACGCCGGCGGCCGCCGGGCGGGACGCCCGGGCGACATTCGCGTAGCCCCCCGCCCGCCCGCCAAGTTCGCCGCGCAGATGGTCGAGGCTCGTAATCTCCACGGTAG
>CAXUFI010000393.1:0-2531 GCA_964250245.1 uncultured bacterium | reverse complement strand
TCTCCAACGCGTCCCCGGACTACATCGTTCGCACCGATCTGCTCGTCGCTCCCGACGTCGCGGGCGAACCGCTCGTCGGCTACCTGTATATCTCGCACGAGGGCAATGCGTTCTTCAGCACCCGCCTGCGGCGCAGCATCGCGCCGGGCGCCGCGCCCTTCATCCGGCAGATCTATGCCGCCTCGACCACCGCCACGTCCGCCGAGCTCGACGCGCTGCTGGCGCACCAGAACGGAAACGCCGTCGTGTTCTTACCGCGCGCGCTCAAACTCTTGCGTGGCCTGCATTTGCGGGCCGCGCGCTGCGTCGTGCTCTCACGCGCGGCGAAGCACCCGTAGTCGCACCGGGCCGGCTGCGGCTACGAAACGTAGCTGACGTTGACGCTGAAGCCGGCGGCCTCCGCGCGCGCGACGACCGACAACACGTTCTCGATCTCGTCGTCGATGCTGGAGATCTCGCGCGCCGTAATCCCGACGGGCGCCGCGTTCTCCCAGAGCAGGCGGCGCGCCGTCTCCAATGCCATGCGCAACCGCTGCGGCGTCGCTTCGAGAACGGGCCAATCTTCGTACGACGTCGCCGGCACGACGCGCCAGCCGTTCCCGGAGTATTCGTCTTCGTCCACGTAGGCATTCGGGATCGCACCTAAAATGTCGATCGCGTCGCGGTCGGCCGGCCGGAGTACGAGCCCGACGTCTCCCAGGCGCACCACGTAACGAAAGAACGCGGACCCGCCGACGCTGTACGTTCCGGCCGGAGAGCCCACGTTGACGTGCACCATAGCCGCCGAAAGTTCGGGTGCGGTAGGAGACTACCTCTCCATCACCCGCGTGATGTCGTTCACGTCGATCGCGACTTGCCGCGCGTCGTCGCAATCCTCGGCGAGCAACACGAGCACGGATTCATCGGTCAGCGAATGCTGTACGATCGATCCCGTGAACGTACCGTACGCGCACTGCACCGTCACGGGCCGCGTACCGTAGAGACGCAACGTCTCGACCGTCATGGCCGCGACGCGCCTGCGACTTCTATTTCGAACGGCAGGCCGAGTTCGTTCGCGAGCCGCTCGAGCCCGGCCCACACCTTGACGTGCACCGGCACGCCGTCACGCCGGTTGGCGATCGTCTTCTCATGCTCGATTTCGCCGGCGACGTAGATGCGTTCGGCACCCGGGCTCCGCTGCGAATCTTTGAACGCGCGCAATTCGCGATCCATGTCGGCCTTAAAGCCGGCGACGTCGCGGAAGCCCGCGATGTCGATCGCTCCGAAAAAATGCGAGATCTTGCCGGGGGCGGGACCGTCGGCCGGTAGCGGCAAGTCGTTCCCGAAGGCTCCGCCCGAGAGCACGCCGCACATGATATCGACCAGGAGTCCGAGCCCGTAGCCCTTGTGGCCGCCGTTCTCCACGCCGAAGCCGCCGAGGGGCAAGAGCGCTCCCGTCAACGCTTCGACCGGACTCAAGGTTTCGACGCCGTTCGCGTCGATCGCCCAGCCGTGACCGAGCTGCTTCTCCTTGCGCTGGTAGACTTCGAGTTTGCCCCGCGGAACGGTCGTCGTTGCGAAATCGAGGACGAAGGGCGGCTCGTTCTGCGCCGGAATCGCGTACGCCCACGGGTTCGTGCCGAGCATGATCGACTTGCCGTACGTCGGCGCGCCGTAACGCACCGAATTGGTCGACGCGATGCCGATCAGGTCGTGCGGCAGCGCCATCATCGCGTAGTACCCGGCGATCCCGTAGTGGTTGGAGTTGCGGACCGCGCCGAAGGCGACGCCGCTCGCTGCGGCCTTGGCGATCACGGCTTCCATCGCGCGTTTCGCAACCGGATGGCCGAGGCCGTTGTCGGCATCGAGCACGATCGTGGTCGGCGTTTCGCGAACGACCGTGACGTTCGGCGCCGGCTTGAGGCCGCCCGCGCGGATGCGGCTGACGTAATAGCTCTCCAAGCGGGCCAGTCCGTGCGACTCCACCCCGCGCAAGTCGGCCGCGACGAGAACCTCGGCGACGGTGCGCGCGTCGGCCTCGGGGACGCCGACGCGCGTGAGGATCTCGGCGGCGAACGCTTTCAGGGTCGGTTCGGGTGAGAACCGGTACTCGGTCGAGACGGCGGCGGTGGCCACGATGGACTCCTTCTTATGCGCGCGCGGCAACTGCCGGCAAGGGTTGCACGTTCGCGCCTTTGGGCGAAATACCCAAGAGGAACACTTCACTCTCGATCCCCTCGCGAGCGAACGCGGCGCGCATGGCGGCGCCCGTCGCCTCGCCGTCGCTGCCGACGAGCGCGATCACGCTCGGGCCCGCGCCCGAAAGGGCGATGGCGTAGAGCCCGGGGAGTTCGAAGCGGAGCATCTCGTCGAAGCCGGGCACGAGCGGCGCGCGGTACGGCTGGTGCAGCCGGTCGCCCGTTGCGACGCGTAGCGCTTTGAAATCGCCGAGCGCGAGCGCCGCGGCCAGCAGCGCGGCGCGCTGCAGATTGAAGACGACGTCGCGGCGATCGTAGGTCGCCGGCAGCAGTGCGCGCGCGGCGGCCGTCGGC
>CAXUFI010000392.1:0-2533 GCA_964250245.1 uncultured bacterium | reverse complement strand
GCAGCGGCCGCAACAGGTGCCGCCCGGTAAAGTAGCGCGCGAGCGAGCCGATCGCGCCGTCGCTCGTTTCGGCAACCGCGTGCTCGGAGACGCCGCTCTCATCCGTTACCACCGCGAGCCAAGGGGCATCGAAGCCGGCCAGGCGCAGGTCCGCGACGCATCGCTCGGCGCTCGCTTTATCGGAAAACGTAGCGCCGATCGCGCCCGCATCGCTCTTACTGGTCATGCCGTATCCCCCGGTCGAAAAACGCTCTGGCGGTACCATCTCCGTCCGGCGGCGGCTTTACTCACTTTGGGTACGTCGGGCCTATGGAGCAGAAGACGCAGGACGACGGCGCCGACTCCGGCGACGGAGCCCAGGCGCAGCAGCCGCCGGAGCAACCGCGCGACGAAGCGCAAGAGAAGCGAGACGAACGAGAGCAGCAGCGGGTCAAGGCGCGGACCGAAGCGGAAGACCGGCGCTTTTGGTCGCGCGTGCGGGGTTTCGGCTATCGCCACGCCCGCACGCTCGCGATCGTTCTGGCCGTGGTGGTCGTCGCCTACGTCGCCATCCTCATCAACGCCTGGCACGCGGGCCGCGAGGGCAACGCCGGGTCCGACCCGCGCGGAAATTACGCCTCGCCCGGCAACCTCCAGGGCGGGAACTCCGGTTCGGGCTCGTCGGGTGCCGGAGCCGGCAGCCGTTAAGCGCTGCGGCGCGGCCGGCGGGGCCGCTAATGCACGAGGAAGCCGACGAGCAGCAGCGCTACGATATTAAAGACCTTAATCATCGGATTGATGGCCGGGCCGGCCGTATCCTTGTAGGGGTCGCCGACGGTATCGCCCGTGACGGCCGCGGCGTGCGCGACCGAGCCTTTACCGCCGTAATGTCCGTCCTCGATATACTTCTTCGCGTTGTCCCACGCGCCGCCGCCGCTCGTCATAGCGAGCGCGAGGAAGAGTCCGGTCACGATCGTCCCGACGAGGGCGCCGCCCATCATCTTCGCCCCGCCGAAGTTCGGCAGCACGTACGAGAGCAGTACGATCGCGATCGGCACGCAGATCGGAATGAGCGCCGGAACGATCATCTCCTTGAGGGCGGCGCGCGTCACGATGTCGACCGTCGTCGCGTAATCGGGTTTCTGCGTGCCGAGCATGATGCCGGGCATCTCCCGGAATTGCCGGCGCACTTCCTCAACGACGGCTCCGCCCGCGCGGCCGACCGACTCCATCGAGAACGAGGCGAATAAAAACGGGCACAGTCCGCCGACGAGTAAGCCCGTCAGCACGTACGGATCGCCGATGTTGAAGAACGAATTGAAGAGGCTCGGGCTCGCGGTGTTACAGAACGCCGCGGTGGCCGCGTGGCACTTATCGGAGAGCTCTTGCAGGAACGAAGCGAATAACACGACCGCGGCGAGCCCGGCCGAACCGATCGCGTACCCCTTGGTGACGGCTTTCGTCGTGTTGCCGACCGCATCGAGCGGATCGGTCACGTTGCGGACCGCTTCCGGCATCTCGGCCATCTCCGCGATGCCGCCGGCGTTGTCGGTGATCGGACCGAAGGAGTCGATCGCGACGATGATGCCCGCCATCGAGAGCATCGCCATGACCGCGATCCCGACGCCGTACAAACCCGCGAATCCGTTGGCGACGAGGATGCCGACGACGATCGTCAGCGCCGGCAGCGCCGTCGCCTGCATGGAGACGGCGAGACCGGCGATGATGTTGGTCGCGGAGCCCGTCACCGAGGCCGCCGCGATGTTCTTGACCGGCGCGTACTGCGTGCCCGTGTAGATCTCCGTAATGTACGTGATGAGTCCGGTGACGGCGAGACCGACGAGCGCGCAGATCCAGATGCCGAGCGCCGAGAACGTCGCGCCGCTCGACGTCGTCGCGTCCTGCGCGAATTCGGTTCGCGTTACGAAGAAAAACGCGACCGCCGACAATACGCCCGCCACGATTAAGCCGCGGTAGAGCGCGCCCATGATCGAACTGCCCTTGGCCGAACTGTTTTTACCCAGACGCACGAAGAGCGTGCCGATGATCGACGCCACGATCGAAACCGCACCCAGGGCGAGCGGAAAGGTCGTCGCCGACTCGAGCGTCGTTCCGAGCACGAGATGGCCGAGCAGCATCGCGGCGACCGTCGTGACGACGTACGTCTCGAAGAGGTCGGCCGCCATGCCGGCGCAGTCGCCGACGTTGTCGCCGACGTTATCTGCGATGACGGCGGGATTGCGGGGGTCGTCCTCGGGGATCCCCGCCTCGACTTTTCCGACCAAGTCCGCGCCGACGTCGGCGGCCTTCGTGAAGATACCGCCGCCCAACCGCGCGAAGACGGAGATGAGCGAACAGCCGAACGCGAGGCCGACGAGCGCGCCGAGCGAGTCGCCGACGGGCGAAGCCGAAGCCGCGTTGAGCTTGAGCACGATCGCGTAGTAACCGCTGACCGCGAGCAAGCCCAGACCGACGACGAGCAGACCCGTGACGGCGCCGCCGCGGAAGGCGAGCGCGAGCGCGGGCGCCAGGCCGCCGCGCGCGGCCTCCGCCG
>CAXUFI010000391.1:2250-2541 GCA_964250245.1 uncultured bacterium | reverse complement strand
GGAATGTTGGTATCGACGAGGCAGAGGCAGAGAGCGAGCGCTTCGCGCTCGGCGGCGCGTGCGTCGGGGAAGCCCCTCGCCACGCGCCGAACGGGCAGCGGGTGACTGCACCCCCGACTGCCGCTGCCGCCCCGCCGGCGACCGTCGTCATCCTCGATTTCGGCGCGCAATACAGTCAGCTGATCGCGCGCCGCGTGCGCGAGGCGCCCGTCTATTACGAAATCTTGCCGCACGACGCACCATGGAACGAGATAGCGGCCCGGCGGCCGGCGGCGGTCGGATTGACGGGCG
>CAXUFI010000391.1:0-2240 GCA_964250245.1 uncultured bacterium | reverse complement strand
TCTGTTACGGCATGCAGCTCATCGCGCGCGAGCTCGGCGGCGAACTCGTGGCGTCGCGTCAGCGCGAATTCGGCGCCGCCACGTTGCAGATCGTCGCGCCCTCGCAATTGACGAGCGGCGTCGCGGAGACGACGCGGGCGTGGATGTCGCACGGCGATACGGTCGTCGCGCCGCCGCCGGGGTTCGCCACGCTCGCGCGCACCGCGCACTGCGGCGTCGCGGCGTTCGGCGACGACGCCCGCAAAGTGTACGGCGTGCAATTCCATCCCGAAGTCGTGCAAACGCAAGCGGGGAAACGCATCATCGAAAACTTCTTGCACGAGATCGCGCGCATCGCGCCCGCGTGGAAGATGGAATCGTTCGTCGACCGGACGGTCGCCGCGATCCGCGCGCAGGTCGGCGCCGGCCGCGTGATCTGCGCGCTCTCGGGCGGCGTCGATTCGGCCGTGGCGGCGACGCTCGTCGCGCGGGCGATCGGCAAACAGCTCACGTGCATCTTCGTCGACACGGGCCTGTTGCGCGCGAACGAAGGCGACGCCGTCGTGGAGGCGTTTCGCGACGTGCTGCACCTCGAGGTCGTGCGCGTCGACGCGCGCGAGCGTTTCTTAGCGCGGCTCGCGGGCGTCGTCGATCCCGAACTCAAGCGGATCCGGATCGGTCACGAGTTCATCGCCGTCTTCGAGGAAGAAGCGGCGAGACTCGACGACGTCGCCTATCTCGTGCAGGGCACGCTCTATCCCGACGTTATCGAATCCAAGACGCCGGGTTCGAAAGCGGGCCACAAGATTAAATCGCATCACAACGTCGGCGGGCTGCCCGAAACGATGGCGCTCACGCTCGTCGAACCGCTGCGCGCGCTCTTTAAAGACGAAGTGCGCGAAGCCGGCCGCGTGCTCGGCTTACCGCCGGCGATCGTCGAACGCCAGCCGTTTCCCGGGCCGGGCCTCGCGGTGCGCGTGCTCGGGGACGTGACCGCCGAGCGCTTGGAGACGGTCCGCGCGGCGGACGCGATCGTAACGGGCGAGATCGAAGCGGCGGCGCTCGAGCCCAAGCCCTGGCAGTACTTCGCCGTGCTCACGCCGTTGCAGAGCGTCGGCGTGATGGGCGACGGCCGCACCTACGCGAACCTCGTCGCGGTCCGCGCGATAACGAGCGAAGACGGCATGACGGCCGATTGGGCGCGTCTGCCGCACGACTTGCTCGAGCGCATCAGCACGCGCATCGTGAACGAAGTCGCGGGCGTCAACCGCGTCGCCTACGATATCACTTCGAAGCCGCCGGCCACCGTGGAATGGGAGTGAGCGCGGCGTGAGGGTCCTCGTCGTCGGGAACGGCGCGCGCGAGGACGCGCTCTCGTGGCGGCTCGCGCGATCGGCTTCGTGTTCGGCGTTATTCGCCGCACCCGGGAACGCGGGCACGGCGACCCGCGGCACGAATTGGGCGGTCTCGGCGACCGACGGCAAAGCGCTCTTGGCGCGGGCGCAGGAAGAGCGGATCGAATTGGTCGTGATCGGGCCCGAGACGGCGATCGCCGCGGGCGTCGCCGACCGGCTGCGCGAGGCGCGCATCCCGACGTTCGGTCCCGGCCGCCTGGCGGGCCGGCTCGAGTCGAGCAAGGTGTATTCCAAGCGCTTCATGGAGCGCTACGGCATCCCGACCGCGCGCGCCCGCGTCGCGCATTCGCTCGCGGCCGCCGAGAAGATCCTGACCGACTGGCGCGGCGGCTGCGTCGTCAAAGCCGACGGGCTCGCGGCCGGCAAAGGGGTCGTCGTCGCGCCGGATGCCGCAAGCGCGCTCGCCGTGCTGCGCGACTGGTACGGCGAAAGCGGGATCCCCGGCGGCGGCAGCGACGTGCTGCTCGAGGAGAAGCTCGAAGGGCGCGAGGTCAGCGTGTTCGCGCTCGGCGACGGCAAACGGTTCGTCCCCTTCGGCGCCGCTTGCGATTACAAGCGCGCGGGCGACGGCGACACGGGGCCCAACACGGGCGGCATGGGCGCCTACTCGCCGCCGAGCGGCTTCCCCGAGGAACTGCTGACGACCGTCGAAGAGCGCGTGCTCGCGCCCGTCCTGCGCGGCCTCGCCGCGGAAAACGAGCGTTACGTCGGCGCGCTCTATTGCGGCCTGATCTGGACCAGCCACGGTCCGCGCGTTATCGAGTTCAACGTGCGGTTCGGCGATCCCGAAACGCAGGTGCTCGTGCCGCGCGTCGGCGGCGATTTTGCGGCGCTGCTGGCGAGCGC